>JAADEN010000214.1 GCA_013153375.1 Chloroflexota bacterium
TGTCGCCCGGGCCCGCGGTGGTCGGATCCACCGACTTGCCCAGTTCCAGGTCCGCCTCGGGCTGGTAGGTGATACCCACCGCCGCGTAATCGTCCTCGTTGGGGTCGCCGTTGCCCGGCATCGAGTCAGGGTCGGCCTGGTCGGCCGCGGTGACCTCCGCGATATTGGTGTAGTCGCCACTGGCGTTGACCGTCGCGGTAATGGTCAGCGTCGCGCTCGCGCCGTTGGCCAGCGCGCCCACGGTCCACACGCCCGTGGCGCTGTCGTAAGCGCCGCCGCTGTCGTCGGACACATACGCATAACCGCCGGGCAGTTGGTCCGTGACCTCCACGCCCGTCGCGTCATTCGGGCCGTTGTTGGTCACCGTGACGGTGAAGGTCACCGTGTCGCCCGGGCCCGCGGTGGTCGGATCCACCGACTTGCTCAGTTCCAGGTCCGCCTCGGGCTGGTAGGTGATGCTCGCCGCCGCGTAATCGTCCTCGTTGGGGTCGCGGTTGCCCGGCGTCGAGTCGGGGTCGGCCTGGTCGGCCGCGGTCACCTCCGCGATATTGGTGTAGTCGCCGCCCGCGTTGACCGTGGCCTGGAAGGTCAAAGTCACTCGCTCGTCTTTTTGCAGGGCATCGACCGCCCACTTGAGCGTAGGAGCGTTGCTGTCGTCAGGCGTGATGGTTGCGCCGCTGCTCCCCGCGTCGCCGTCGATGGAGTTGGCAATGTAAGCGTAGCCGTTGGGCAAGGAGTCGGCAACTTCAATGTCCGTCGCAGTGTTGGGGCCATCGTTGACCAGAGTCAAAGTGAAAGTCACGGTATCACCCGGACCGGCTGCGGCGGGGTCCACGCTCTTGGTTAGGGAAAGGTCGGCTTTGAACGGCGACGGCGCGTCGGGGCAGGAGGCGCCGTCGTTCGAAAAAGCGCGGGCACTATCGGAAATCCTTATGGCCACGGGGCTGGCAGTCGTGTAATCTTTGATGAGATAAATTCCGCCTTCGTTGTCGCCAAAATAGAGGTTTCCATCCTGATCGGTGTAGGCCGCGCCGTACAGATGCGTACTGGAAGCCAGGCCAGAATGAATAAGCACGCTGGTGACTTCGAAGGTTGACAGGTCCCACTTGTACAACCTGTTCCAGTGCAGGCCCCAAAAGGCGTTGTCCACATACACGATGTCACGCGCTTTGGGACTGTTCGTGCCGCTACCGAGGGTGAAGTCGAGAATCTCGTAGGTGTGGTGATCCACATCAATCTTTATGAGGTCCTCACCCTTGCTGACATACAAAAAACCATCGTGCATGTCTCCGGCATTGTAAGCGTAATCTGGAAGCGGGTTACCGCTGGCATCCTGGGGCATGCCCAGGTCGCGGGCCACGCCGTCCGCGCCGATGATCAGCAGATGTCCGGCCCAACTGGTCCCCTGG
The DNA here is from genome assembly GCA_013153375.1 of Chloroflexota bacterium. Taxonomy (GTDB): domain Bacteria; phylum Chloroflexota; class Anaerolineae; order Anaerolineales; family DRMV01; genus JAADEN01. The sequence goes on from JAADEN010000214.1 coordinate 1,410, forward strand.
GCTCCGACGCCGTATATCCAATGAGTGCGAGCGTCCCAACCGATGGCGTTGTATTTGCGGGGTGAATGTCCAATGAAGATGTAGTTTCCGGTGCTCGGATCGAGGAGTTTCAGGTCTTTGTTGATCACCTGGTAAAAAGCGGGCTCGCACCCGGCAAAAGGTTGCGGCAAAACGACGACCGAGGCGTAGTCGTCCTCATCCGGGTCGCGGTTGCCCGGCGTGCTGTCAGGATCCGTCTGTTCCAACTTGGTCACTTCTGCGATGTTGGTGTAGTCGCCGCTGGCGTTGACCGTCGCGGTGATGGTCAGCGTCGCGCTCGCGCCGTTGGCCAAGTCGCCCACCGTCCATACCCCCGTGCCGCTATCGTAAGCGCCGCCGCTGTCGTCGGACACATACGCATAACCGCCGGGCAGTTGGTCCGTGACCTCCACGCCCGTGGCGTCATTGGGGCCATTGTTCGACACCGTGAGCGTGAAGGTCACCGTGTCGCCCGGGCCCGCGGTGGCCGGATCCACCGACTTGCTCAGTTCCAGGTCCGCGAAGATGGTGTTGTTGTGCTGCGCCACGCTGGTCAAGCGGTCGTCGTAGATATCGCTGTCAACGGTGGGACGGTAGTTGGGACACGAAGCCTGCGCGTCGCCGCTGGTGGTGAGTTCCCAGCAACGGCTGGTGTCGCCATCCACACCGTTGGGGGTCAGGCTGATGCTCTGCCCTTTCGCCGCGCCAGCCAGATCGCTCTGGCGGGTCGCGTCCCAGACGCCGCTCACGGGCGGCGGGTCAATCGCGGAACCGCTGCCGTAAGCCACATAGTCCACCAACTGCTCTTGGGCGTCGAACAGTTCGACATCGTCCCCCGCGTTGCGCAACTGCGGGCGCCTGTTCAGCCAGGCCTGATAGGCCGCGGCGGGCGCCTGGGTGGCTGGGGATGGGCTCCCCACCCAAATGACCGCGTATTCGCCCGGTTGCAACACCACGCCGTTGGGAAAGGTGAAGTGCAGATATTCGTAGGTGCCCGCCACCACATCGCCGTCGGCCAATTGCCACCCCGACAAATCCACGGCCGTGCTGCTGGCGTTGTAGATTTCGACGAATTCGTCATTGGTGGCGGCGTTGTTGCCGCCCGTGCCGCGGTAGAGCACCTCGTTGATGACGATAGCGCCGGCATAGGGCGAGGGGCCGTACCGCGCGGCCTGGTCCGGGCTGGCCTCGAAACGCCGGACGCCCGCGCGCTGAGGGGTCTCGCCGTCCGCATCCTGCACCGCCGCGGGTGCGCGCCGCACGGCTTGGTCGTCCGCCCACGCCGGTTCGGAAGCCCACCCCGAGTGCCTCGGCAGCACTCCAAAGGTCCACAACAACCCCGTCAGGGCCAAAAAGAAGAACTTTTGCATGATCTCCCAACCACAAAGGCAACGCCAGAATCCCAAAGTGGGCCGTTCCGTCGGCATTTCCGTTGGTGTTCCTGGGGGATAGTATAACAGATGGGCCGACCGCGTTTTTGGTACAATGAAAGAGAAAATCCGAAGCGGGGGCACACGACTTGCATTCCACGCCGAGAGGCCCCTCTCCTTAGAGGAGGTGCGGAATGTTCCTACTTATCGCACAGGACGACAAAGGCCGGCGGCGCGGCCTGACATGGCTGGCGGTCTTCCTCATTCTGCTGGCGGGCGGTTATCTCTTTCTCACCCGGGGGCCCACGGCGCAAGCGCAACCGACGGGCGCGGAGGAGATCATGACCTACGCGCGCCAACTCAACGCCCGCGCCTGGAAGAACATCCCCGGGCACGGCGCGTGGCTATGGATCTCCTTCGTGCTGGAAAATCCCCTGGCCCAGGGGACGGACCCCGACACGGGATGGCCCATCTTTCGCCGCAGCCGCATGGACAACGCCTACCGTTTCGACGACCAGGGGCGCATCACGGCCGTGGTGGGGCGTACGAGCCACCTGGACGGGCCGCACACCTATCGCTCCGTGTGGGTGCCGGGGCGCTTCTTCCGCGACCCGCCCCTGGTGGGGCAAGAAGAACTGACCTGGGACACTTGGGAAAAGCACCCCGTCCTGGATTGGTGTATCGAGGGCATCATTGCCGGGCAACTCGGGCGCTCCCGGGGGCAGGTGCGCGTGCTGCCGTCCCAGGAGGCGCGCGCCTGGTCGCCCCAGGCGTGGGGCCTGATATACGAGGAGGACCTGGAAGAGCCCCTGGTGTTGCAGGAAGTCGCGGGCGCGCCCACGGCCACGAAGATGCAAATCGTGTGCGTGTGGGACGAACCAACGGGGCAGCCGCGGCTCAACGCGCAGTACTACATCCTGGAGGGAGGAGAGCGCGTGCTCTTCGCGCGGGGTTCGGACTACACCCTGCGCTGGATCTCCGAATTGCCCGCGGACCTGGCCGCACTCTGGGAGTCCCAGGGTTGAGGGCGAGCGGGGCGTAGAAACGCCATCGCCCAGGCATAAACGCCGAGCCGCTGTTGAGGGCCAATCTCGACAGCGGCTTTTTTCGCGGGTCGAAAGAAAAAGAAACCGCGCCCCAACTCGGGGCGCGGCCTCACAATCAAGTCCCCATCATCTCACGGGAACAGCGCCGCGGCCGCCCACTTGCCCCAACCGAACCAGGGGCCAAAGGCCACGCCCGCGATGACGATGAACACGGCCAGCGCAGCCAGGGCCCACACCACCGGGCGGGAGACCACGATGGGCGGCGCGTCCTCGGGCGGGTCGTATTCGTAGGCCACTTTGAGCACCACCAGGTAGTAGTAGATGCCCACGATGGAGTTGAGCACCGCGATCACGGCCAGCCAAGCCAGGTTGGCTTCCACCGCGGCCATGAAGACCCACACCTTGGCCACGAAACCGGCGAAGGGCGGCACGCCCGCCAGGCTGAGGAACGCGGCCAGGGTCGCCAGGGTCAGCCACGGCGAGCGCTTGTAAAGCCCGGCCAGGTTGGCCGCGGAGGTGGAGCCGGTGCTGCGCTCCAGCACGGCCACGATGCCGAACGCGGCCAGGTTGGTCAGCATGTACACCAGCAGGTAGAAGACCACCGCGGTCAGGCCCAACTTGGTGGCCGCGACCACGCCCATGAGGATGTAGCCCGCGTGGCCGATGGAGGAGTAGGCCAGCAGGCGCTTGAGGTCGGTCTGGGTCAGGGCCAGGATGTTGCCCAGGGTCATGGTGGCCGCAGCCATGGCGGCCAGGGCCGCGCCCCACCAGGGCAGGCTGCCGGACGGGAAGGCCACCAGCGCGACCCGCACCAGCAGCGCGAAGCCCGCGGCCTTGGACGCGGTGGACAAAAACGCGGCCACGGGCGTGGGCGCGCCCTGGTACACATCGGGCGCCCAGAAGTGGAAGGGCACCGCGGCTACTTTGAACGCGAAGCCCGCGATGACGATCATCAACGCGGCCAGCACGGCCCAGGTCGGCGCCTGGGTCTTGCTCAGGCCCTGGGCCAGCGCGGCGAATTCCACCTCGCCGCCCGAGAAGCCGTACAGCAGGCTCAGGCCGTAGAGCATGAAGCCCGACGCCAGCGCGCCGAAGAGCAAATATTTGAAGCCGGCCTCGACCGAATCCCGGCGGCCGGTGAAGAACCCGGCCAGCACATACAGCGGGATGGTGGCCGTTTCCATGGCCAGGAAGAGCATGATGAGGTCGTTGGCCATGGCCATGAGCATCATGCCCAGCACCGAGGCCAAAAGCAGCAGGTAGAACGCGCCCCGGTCGCCCAACGCGGGCACATCCAGCACGAAGAAGACGGTCAGCGCGGCCGCGATGAGGAACAGCATGCGAAACACGAAGGAGAGGGCGTCGTGCTTCAGCGTGCCGCCCCACACCGCCGCGCCCGTGGCGTCGGGCATGGCCGTGCTCACGCTCACCAAAACCACCACGACCAGGCCGACAATGGTGAGCCAACCCAAATTGCGCCCTTTCACCCGGCCCGAGAGGTCGGCAATCAACACCAGCCCCATGAGGGCCAAAACCATCAATTCCGGCAACAGGGCGAGCAGCATTGCAGAGTTCAGCGCGCTCACTTTACGCACCTCCCAAAATCGTCAACACATAGTTGACGCCGGATTCGATCCAGGGCACCATGATGTGCGGGAACACGCCGATGGCGACCAGGAAGAACACCAGGGTCACCAGGGCCACCCGGTCGAAGATGTTGATGTCGGGGATGTCCTTGAACTCTTCGGGCAGCGGGCCGAAGAAGACTTTGTGCGCAACCCGCAACACATACGACGCGGTCACCACGATGGAGATGGCGGCCACGATGGCGATCCACGGCTTGTAACGCCACACGCCCATGAAGATGGGGAACTCGGCGATGAAGCCCGAGAAGCCGGGCATGCCCATGGAAGTCAGACCGGCGATGATGAAGGCCACGCCGGCCCAAGGCAATTTCTTCATCATGCCGCCCAAACTGGGGATGTGGCGGGTGTGGGTGCGGTCGTACACCATGCCCACCACGGCGAAGAAGAGGGCCGTCATCACGCCGTGGGAGAACATTTGCACGCCCGAGCCCAGCAGGCCGTCGTGGTTGAGGGTGGCGATGCCCATGATGACCAGGCCCATGTGCGACACCGACGAGAAGCCGATGACATACTTGAAGTCCTGCTGCACCGACGCGATGAACGCGCCGTACACCACATTGACCAGGGTGAGCAAGATGATCCAGGGCAGGTGGAACTTGGCGCCCTCGGGCATGAGCATCACGCCCACCCGCAAGGCCGCGAACGCGCCCAGTTTCATCAGCACGCCCGCGTGGAACATGGAGACCGCGGTGGGCGCGGCCACATGGCCGTCGGGGCTCCAGTTGTGCACCGGGAAGATGCCGCCCAGCACCGCGAAGCCGAAGAACACGATGGGGAACCAGAACTTTTGGAACCCCACGGACAGGCCGGCCTTTTCCAGTTCCAACAAATCGAAGGTGAGATACCCCAGGTTTTCACGCGCCGCGAACACCATGGCCAGGCCGCCGACCAGGGCCAGCACCGAGCCCACCAGCAGATAGAGGGTCAACTTCATGCCCGCGTACTCGCGGGTCTTCTCCCAGCCCCAGATGACGATGAGCAGGTACATGGGGAAGACCGCGACCTCGTACATGAAGAACAGGGTGAACAGATCCAGCGCGGCGAACACGCCGAACACGCCGGTGGCCAGGATGTACAGCAGGCCGAAGAACTCCCGCGGGCGGTCGATGTTCCACGAGACCAGGGTGCCGGTGAAGATGACGACGCCGGTGAGCAGAATCAGGGGCGCGCTCAAGCCGTCCACGCCCACATGGTACGAGATCCCCAGGTCCGGCAGCCAGGGGTACTTCTCGACGAACTGATAGCCGCCGGCCACGAAGTCGTAGCGCACATACAGCCACGCGGAGAGCAAGAAGGTGATGGTGGCCGTGACCAGGGCCAACCGCCGGATGGTATCCCGGCTGGCGCTGGGCCACAGCAGCATCACCGTACCGGCGACAATGGGCAAGAAGATAATGAGGGACAGCAGCGGAAGGTTCATCGCGCACCTCGTTCGTCAGTCAGGACTTCGCATCATCCCAAGGCAGGACATCCTATCCCGCGTCGGACTACGCCGCGGGCCGGGCTATCCGCCCACGGCCCGATTGATGACTTCCAACAACCACATGGGCCAGACGCCCAAAATCAGCATCAGCGCCATGAGGGGCACCATGACCAGCACTTCGCGCGTGGTCAGGTCGGTCAGATGGTCGGCCAACTCGGTCAGCGGGCCGAAGAGCACATCCTTGATGCCCTTGAGGATGTACGCGCCGGTGATGAGCAGGCCGATCATGCTCAGCGCGGTGAACAACTGGAACACCGGCCACGCGCCCCGCACGATGAGGAATTCGGACACGAAACTGTTGAGGCCGGGCAGGCCCAGGGAGGCCATGGAAGTGAACACCAAGATGCCCGCGTACACGGGGATGTGGCCGAACAGCCCGCCGAACTTCTTGAGTTCGCGGGTGTGGGCCCGCTCGTAGATCGCGCCCACCAGGAAGAACATGCCCGCCGCGGTCAGGCCGTGGTTGAACATCTGCAGCACCGCGCCGTTGAGCGCGATGTTGGCGTGCTCGGTGCCCGCGGCCCAGGCCGCGGCCGCGATGGCCAGCACCACGAAGCCCATGTGGTTCACCGACGAGTAGGCCACCAGACGCTTGAAGTCCTCCTGGCCCCAGGCCGCGAACGCGCCGAAGATGATGGCCATCATGCCCAAGAAGGCCAGCACGCCCGCGTAGTGCTTGGCCTGCTCGGGGTACAGGGGCAGCACGAAGCGCAGGAAGCCGAACGCGCCCAGTTTCAGCAGCACACCGGCCAGGATCATGGAGCCCGCGGTGGGCGCTTCGGTGTGCGCGTCGGGCAGCCAGGTGTGGAAGGGCCACACGGGCACTTTGAGCGCGAACGCGATGGTGAAGGCCCAGAAAGCCAGGGCCTTGAGGGTGGCTGCGTCGAAGCCCAGGATGGTGCCCGACGCCGACTTCCACTTCTCGATGACCTCGGGCAGGTCGAAAGTGCCCGTGACCACGCCCAGCATCTGGATGGCCAGCAGCAGGCCCAGGGAGCCGGCCATGGTGTAGATCATGAACTTGAAGGCCGCATACACCCGAGACGGCACCGTCAGGCCGGGCCACACCTGGCGCTCGCCCTTGGGGCTGCCCCACTGGAAGATGAGGAAGAACATGGGCACCAGGCCGATCTCCCAGAACACGAAGAACAGCATCAAATCCAGGGAGAGGAACACGCCCAACATGCCCGTTTCCAGGAAGAGGAAGAGCATGTAGTACACCTTGACCCGATCCTGCACCGAGAAGGACGCCAGCAGGGCCAGGGGCGTGAGGAAGGTGGTCAGCAGCACCATGGTCAGGGCCACGCCGTCCACGCCCAGGTGATACGAAGCGTGGATCGGCCCGTACCACACGGCCTTTTCCTGGAACTGGAACTCGGCCGCGCGGGTCAGGTCGAACCTGGCCCACAGAACCAGGGTCAGCACAAAGGGCACCAGGCTGAACAGGAACCCGGCCCAGCGCTGGATCTTCTTATCGTCGGGCAGGAACCACAACACCACCGCGCCCAACAGCGGCGTGAACAGAATCAGCGAGAGCAAGTGGTTGGTCAAGAAATCCATGGCTCGCATTCACTCCCTGCGAAAGGATGGCGGGCACCGGGTCCGCCGGAGAAGGGGGCCGCGCCCCGCCTCGCCTCACGAGCGGATGACGAAGTAGTACACCAAGGCCAGCAAGGCCACCGCGTTGACCAGGGCCATGAGCATGTAATGCTGCACCCGGCCCGATTGCACCACTCGCAGCAAGCGGCCCGCGCCCTTGGTGCCCTCGGCCACCGCATCCCCAAAACCGTTCACGATGGGCAAATCGATGCGATTGCGCAAGAAGTGGCCCAGGCGCCACGACAGGTGCGCCACGGTGTGCAGAATGCCGTCGATGACGGTCCGATCCATCCACCGGAAAGCGAACACCGCCGCGAACCAGTACGCGGGTTTGACCAGCAAGTAGGAGTACAACTCGTCGAAGTAGTACTTGTTCTCCAACACGCCGTACACGGGCCCCAGCACTTTCTCCAGGGGATCGGGCTGATCGGCCCGCTGCACGCCGCGATAGACCAGCCAACCCACGAACAAGCCGCCCAAAGCCACCACCAACGACACGGTCAGCGGGAAGTACGAGAAGGTCAATTCGCCGTGCTCGGGGATCAACCCGTGGAAGGTCGCGCCCACCCACTCCTGGAACCACGAGGGCAAAAGGCCGCCCAGCACCGGGAAGTGCTCGGGCACGCCCAACCAGCCGAAGGCCACCGCGAACACGGCCAGCACCATCAACGGGCCGGTCATGGTCGGCGGCGTCTCGTGCGCGTGGGCCGCGGCCTCGGTGCGCGGCCGCCCCAGGAAGGTCAGCGTGATCTGCCGCATGGTGTAGAACGCGGTCAAGAACGCGGCGATGGCCAGGGTCCAGAACACGCCCATGTGCCCCAAACCAAAGGCTTCGCTCAAAATCTCGTCCTTGGACCAGAAGCCCGCGGTCACCACGGGGAAGCCCGAGAGCGCGAACCCGCCGATGAGGAAGGTCCAGAAAGTGATGGGCATCCTGCGGCGCAGGCCGCCCATGTTGTACATGTCCTGCGGGTCAATGTGCTGCCCGGTGTGCAGCACGCCGTGCTCCATGCCGTGGATGACCGAGCCCGAGCCCAGGAACAGCAGGGCCTTGAAGAACGCGTGGGTCACCAGGTGGAACGCGGCCGCCACATACGCGCCAATGCCCACCGCGGCCACCATGTACCCCAGTTGGGAGATGGTGGAGTAGGCCAGCACCCGCTTGATGTCGTTCTGCGCCACCGCGATGGTGGCCGCGAACAGCGCGGTGAACGCGCCGATGAACGCGATGATGGGCATGGGCGAAGTGAACGCGCTCTCGTGTCCGGCCGCGGCCAGCAGCGGGAAGATGCGGATGGCCAGATACACGCCCGCGGAGACCATGGTCGCGGCGTGGATCATGGCCGAAACCGGCGTGGGGCCCTCCATCGCGTCGGGCAACCACACATGCAGCGGCCACTGCGCGGACTTGCCCACCGTGCCGATGAACAGCAGCAGCCCGATGAGCCCCGCGGCCGACATGCCCAGCACCGGCGCGGGGTGCGTGGCCAGGTGGTGCAAAGTTTCAGGGTTGAAAATGTCCGCGTAGCGCAGCGAACCCACCTGGGTGTAGAGATAGGCGATGCCCAACAGCATGAACACATCGCCCACGCGGGTGGTCATGAAGGCTTTGATGGCCGCATCGCGGGCCGAGGGCTTCTTGAACCAGAAGCCGATGAGCAAGAAGGAGCACAAGCCCATGATCTCCCAGCCCGCGAACAGGGTGAGCAGGTTGTCGCTCACCACCAGCAAATACATGCCGAACGCGAACAGCGAGACGAACGCGAAGAAGCGGGAATACATGGGCTCGATGGACGGCACCTTGTGCTTGTGCCCGTGCTCATCAACCACGGTCGCGCCGTGGGGCGGCAGGCCCTTCTCGTCGTGATCCCCCTCAGGCTGGCCGAAATTGTGATATCCCACCGAATAAATGAAGATCATCACGATGGTCCAGGCCACGAAGAAGAGCACGATCGCGGCCAGGGGGTCCAACTGCACGCCCAGGCGGAAGAAGCCGTCGCCGATGGGCAGCCAATCCACCACCTCGTGGAAGGGTTCTTCGGCCAGGTGCTCCGCGCCCACCTGCAACGCGCGCCAGAACACGAACATGCTTCCGGCCCACGACAGCACCACGCTGAGGATGGCCAGCGTGTGGCTCAAGGCCCGATTGCGGTTCGTGAACAGCACGATGAGGGCAAAAGCCACCAGAGGCGAGAGGGGCAACAGCCACAAAATCTTGGTCTCCATAGGCATTCCTCGACGAAAGCGTAGAAAGTGGGGACGCGGGCGGCGGGGCCGCCCTGCGGCCCTCTCACCACTTCAGCAGGTTGATGTCGTCCACATCCGACGAACCGAAGCGGCGGTACACCGCGATGAACAGGGCCAGGCCCACGGCCACTTCGGCCGCGGCCACCGCGAAGATGATCACCGCGAAGACCAGCCCCGCGGTGCCGGTGGGCTGCAGATAACGCCAAAAGGCCAGCACATTCACCAGCACCGCGTTGAACATCAACTCCAGGCCGATGAGGATGGCCACCGCGTTCTTGCGGGCCAGCACGCCATAGACGCCGATGCCGAACAGCAGCGCGGCCACGATGAGATACCACGACAGAGGAATCATGCCGACCTCCCAGGGCTACCCTTGCGCGTCTTTCTCGGCCTTGCGGCCGCCCCAGGCCACATACACCGCGCCGATGAGCGCGGCCAGCAGCAACACCGAGGCGACCTCGAAGGGCACCACATAGCCGTTGGGATCCACCAACGCCGCGCCCAGGCGCGCGGTCATGTCCGCGGGCACGGCCTGCGACGCGGGCTGTGCGGTCACCGCGGCCCAGCCGCGCACCATCAGGCCGAGCAGCACCGTCAGCAGGCCGGCCACCAGCAGCGCGAAGGGCCAGGTGGCGTTGGTCTGCTGTCCCCAATCCGCGCCCACCCGCCGGGTGAGCATGATGGAGAACACGATGAGGATGGCAATGGCGCCCACATAGATGACCACCTGGGCCACGGCCAAAAAGTAGGCTTCCAACAACACGAACAGCACCGCGGTGCCGAACAAAGTCACCACCAGGCCCATGGCCGCGTGGACCAGATTGTTCTTGAGCACCGCGACCAGAGCGGCCACCAACATCACCGCGGCAGTGAGCACGAAAACGAAGGTTGTGACCATGCGCGTATCTCCTTCACATCCGACCGAGGTCAATCGCCTTCCGCGGCTTGCGGCTCGGGCGGCGTGTAGTGGGCCACGGGGTACTCGCCCGGCTGAGCCACCATGGGCGGCTGCAGACGCTTCTCGACCCCGCGCAGCCAGCGCTGCGTCGCCAGCCAAATCACGCCGTTGGCCACCAGCAGGGCCAGAGCCCGCGGCCACGCGCCCAAAGGCGCCAGCATCTTGTCGAGCACCGCGGTGACCATCAAGGCCACCAAAGCCAGCGGGGTGAGGAATTTCCAACTGAAGTTCAGCAGATGGTCAATGCGGATGCGGGGGAAAGTGCCCCGAATCCACACAATGACAAAGTAGAGGAGAAAAGCCTTGATCCACAGATAGAGCAGGCCCAAAATGGGATACGACTCCGCGCCGGGCCCGCGCCAGCCGCCGAAGAACAGCACCGCGCCCAACACGCCCGTGGTGAACGCGTGCAAGAACTCGCCCGCGAAGAACATGGCGAACTTCATGCCCGAGTATTCGATGTGGAACCCGGCGATGATCTCCGACTCGGCTTCCAGCAGGTCGAAGGGCGTGCGGCCCACCTCCGCGATGCTGGCCACGAAGAAGATGAGCGCGGCCAGAGGCGCGGCCACCACGAACCACACATCCTGCGCGGCCACGATGTCCTGCAGATTCATGCTGCGGGCCAGCAGCACGGGCACCAGCAGGGCCAGCACGATGGGCACTTCGTAGGAAATCATCTGCGCCACCGTGCGGAACGCGCCCAGCAAAGCGTACTTGTTGTTGGCCGACCAGCCCGCGAGCAGGATGGCGAAAGTGCTCAGAGTGCCCACGGCCACCAGATACAGCACCGCGACATTGACATTGCCGCCGATGCCCTTGCCCAGGGGCACCGCGGGCCACAGCAGCAGCACCCCGGCCAGGGAGAGGATGGGCGCCAGCCAGTAGAGGAACTTGTCGGCCTTGGCCGGGATGATGTCCTCTTTGGTCAGCAGTTTGAGCACATCCGCGAAGGGCTGCAACAGGCCGTAAGGGCCGACCCGGTTGGGGCCCAGCCGGTCCTGGATGCGGGCCACGGCCTTGCGCTCAAACCAGATCAGGAAGATGACCCACAGCAGCGGGCCCGTGGCCAGGGCCAACGCGCCCAACACATACAGCAGCAAACTGGCCAGGGACGGCGAAAGGCCCCAGCCCAAGAACAGTTGGCGGAGCCATTCCACGATGACGGTCGGGTCTTGCAAAAAGGCCATTACCCTTCCTCCGGGCATCCACAAAATAAGACGGATGGATTTCGGCCATCCGTCCTAATCGTACCAATCCAACGCTTCGCGCTTCCACGCGTAGATCAGCGCGGCCAGCAACATAATAATGAAGAGCAAGCCCTCCAACACGGCAAAGGTGGGCAGCATGTCATACGCCACCGCCCACGGGTACAGGAAGACCAACTCCACATCGAAGATCAAAAAGACCAGCGCGAAGAGGTAATACTGCACTTTGAAGCGCACCCACGCGTCGCCCACCGTCTTCAAGCCGCACTCATACACATCATTCTTGATGGGATTGGGCTTGTGCGGGCCCAGGTAGTGCCCGATGAGGATGGGCGCCGCGGCCAACAACGGCGCCAGAATGAAGAACACGCCGATGAACACCCAGGTAGGATCCATAACCCATGCTCCTGGCTCAAAGCGTTGTAGCAGGCTGTACGAACGCTCCGCATTTTACCACGGACGCCCGCTTCGGCCTACCCTTAAACGGCCATGAGATGCCGAATATCACCTATATGCTCAAAGCCATATATTACAACCCCAAACCTCCCCAAAGGCTACTCTACACTTTGTCCCTCTTTGGGCGCGAACCACATCTTGTCCCACGGCTCGTCCACCACGAACATCAGCATGTCGAAACGCACCCGCGGCTGGCCGCGCACCAGTTGGACATAGCGCAGCACCACGCCCGTCTCTTGATCCACCCACAGCCGCTCTTCGACCTGGTTTTGCGGATCTTCGATGGTCAACACCCACACGGGCCGATCCAGCAGGGTACTTTCCTCTTCCAGGCGATACTCCACCCCGGGGGCCTTGCGCACGAAGGGCAAGGGGAACAGAAATTGGGCGATGGGCGAGGGGATCTCGGCCTGGAAGGGATGCTGCACCTCCTCATCCCGGGGCAGTTCGGCCCAGGTCTGCGGCAGCCGGGCCTCCTTTTCGTCCAAGTGCTGAGGCAGGTCGCCTTCCTGATAGCCCTGGCCGGGCCGGAAAAAGTAAGTCGTCACCCCATCGGTCATCCACACGCCCTGGATCGCTTGCGCGTCCAGATCCAACACCTCGAAGCGGGCCAAGAAGGGTTTTTGGACGATGAAGCGCTCGCGGAAGCCCTGCTGCTGACCGTCCTCGTCGATGAACAGCACCACGGCCTCGCCGGCCACCGAATTCCAGCGCGTCCAGCCGTCCAGCATGCGCTCCAGCACCGCGCGGGTGGCCGCGTCGGGCCCCTGCCGTTGCGTGCGGAACCACCACAGGCCCGCGCCCGCGGCCACGACCAGCACGAGAAGCGCGAGCCAACCCCAACGGGCACGGCCCCGAGAAAGCGTCCTTGCCATCGTCGTCTCCTGGCCGCGCAAACTCGCCCGCGCGTCACGCGCCGCGGCCGACGCGCGCGGCGTCGGCCCTCGTCAGGCTCGCGGCCTGAGGCAAGTATACCACCCGCCCGAGCCGGGTTAGATGTGGGCCACGGCCCCACCGCGGGGCCGCAATTCGCGGTTCAGCCAGGCCAGATACGCGTCCGACCCCGCGCTCACGGGCACGGCCAGAATCTCGGGCGTCTCGTAAGGATGCAGGCGGCGCAGCAGAGCCTCCAGGTCGGGGTACAAATCCGCCCGGCTCTTGAGCAGCAGCAACCACTCCCGGGCCTCTTCCACCGCGCCCTGCCACCAATACACACTCTGCAGCGGGCCGAGCACCTGCGCGCACCCCACCAGCCGGGAACCCACCAACGCGCGGGCCAACTCCCGGGCCTGGGCCTCGTCGTCCACCGTGGTGAACACTTGAATGAAGTCGGTCATGAGCATGCCTCCACCAAGGAAAAAAGGAAAAGATGAATACAGGTCGCTTTTCTTAAGCCCGGTTTCAAGTGTAACACCACCCCGCAGCCAGGCGTTTAACCTGCCATAGCCCGGCCCAGGCCTGGGTTGGGCCATCCCCCATCTTAGGAGGCGTCATGCGCGTCAAGGTTCGTCTTCCCCTCGGCGTGGGCCTGCTGCTGGCCCTGGCAGCGTTGTTGCTGGGCGTGGGCTCGGCCGGCGCGGCCCCTGCCCAAACCCGCGTGTGGGTCGAGTTCCGCCCCGGCGCCCGCGGCGCGGCCGAACAGGCCCTGCGCGCGGCCGGAGCCCAGTTCCACTATGCCTTCGACCGCCTCAACGCGTTCGTGGTCACCGTGCCCCAGGCCGCGCTGGAGGGCCTGAGCCACAACCCCAACATTGTGGACATCGAAGAGGATGTGCCCCGCTATCTGCTCGGCGCTCCCGCCGCGGCCCCGGCCGCGCTGCCCGCGTCCACCACGGGCCAGACCGTGCCCTACGGCGTGGACATGGTCCAGGCCCGGGATGTATGGGACGCGGATCGCGACGGCGTCATTGATAGCGGCGCGCCCACGGGCGCGGGCATCACCGTGTGCATCATCGACACCGGCCTTTACACCTCCCACGAAGATTTCGCGGGCGTGGACATCGTTGGCGGCTATACGCAGGTGGGCGACCCCTGGGACGAGGACGGCGCGGGCCACGGCACTCATGTGGCCGGCACCATCGCCGCGGCCCACAACGACCTGGGCGTCGTGGGCGTGACCCCCGGCGCGGTCTCCCTCTACATCGTCAAAATCTTCGACAACGAGGGCAACTGGACCATGTCCTCGGACCTGGTGGATGCCATCTACCGCTGCGCGGACGCGGGCGCGGACATCGTCAGCATGAGCCTGGGCGGCAGCCGCGCCAACACCAAAGAGGAGCGGGCCTTCAACGACCTCTACAATCAGGGGATCCTCTTCGTCGCGGCCGCGGGCAATGACGGGAACACCGCGTACTCGTACCCCGCCTCGTACGACGCGGTCATCTCCGTGGCCGCGCTGGACAGCACGGGCACCGTGGCCGACTTCTCCCAGAAAAACGACCAGGTCGAACTCGCCGCGCCCGGCGTGGATGTGCTCAGCACCGTCCCCTGGATCGACCTCAACACGGTCACCGTGGACGGCGTAACTTACGAGGCCCATCACATTGAGTATTCGGCCCGCGGCACGGCCAGCGGTCCCCTGGTGGACGGCGGACTGTGCGACAGCGTGGGCAATTGGACCGACGCGGTCGTGCTGTGCGAGCGCGGGGACATCACCTTCTACGACAAGGTGAAGAATGTGCAGCAGGGCGGCGGCGTGGCCGCGCTGATCTACAACAACGAACCCGGCAACTTCTACGGCACCCTGGGCGACGGCAACACGGCCGACATCATCGCCTTGAGCCTGAGCCAAGAAGACGGCCAATATCTGGTGGACAACAAATTGGGCTTCACGGCCGAAGTGTCCAGCAGCCTGACCAAGCCGGCCAGCGGCTACGAGGCCTGGAACGGCACTTCCATGGCCACGCCCCATGTGTCCGCGGTGGCCGCGCTGGTGTGGAGCGCGTATCCCAGCCTGAGCAACGCGGAGATCCGGGCCGCGCTGGACGCGACGGCCAAGGATCTGGGCGATCCGGGGCGTGACACCGCGTACGGCTACGGCCTGGTGCAGGCCTACGATGCCATCCAATACCTGAGCAACGACGACGGCGGCGACGATGGCGACGACGGCGGAAGCACCGCCGCGCTCCAGGTCGCGGTTTCCACCGACAAGAGCACCTACGCCAACCGCGAAACCGTGACCATCACCGTGACCGTGACCGACGACGGTGGCGCGGCGGTGGAAGGCGCGACGGTGGCCCTCACCATCACCTCCCCGCGCGGCAGCACCCGCACCGCCAGCGGCACCACCGACGCCAACGGACAATTCACCGTAGCCTACCGCATCAACGCGGCGCGCGACGGCTACGGCACCTACACCGTGGAAGCCACCGCGACCAAGGACGGCTACACCAGCGGCAGCGGAAGCACCACTTTCACGGTGCAATAACCTCGCGGACTCCTCTCCCTTCCCGGCTCCCCCGATCGGGGCATCCCTACGGCCCCGGTCGGGGCCTTTCTTTTTTAAGGATAGGGCCCACCTGTTGCGAGTACACTTATAAGGAAGGAACGGCCCCCTTTGGGCCTTGTCCCGCCGAGGAGGATACCTATGCGCCGCGCCCTTGCCGCGCTCTTCGGGCTGTTCGCGCTGGTGGGGGTTCTCGGACTCCCCCGCCCGACTCGGGCCGAACCGCTGACCGTCACGGCCACGCCGGCCGCGAACCTCACCATCGTCCGCCTGAATCCACCGCCCGAGGAGGCCCTGTCCACCCGCCCCACGCTGCGCATCACCTTCGACCGCGCGCTGGATTCCGAGCAAAACGCGCGCGGCCGGGTGCGCCTGCTCGGGCCCGACGGCGCGGGCGTTCCCCTGATGGTGGAGATCGAGACGGACACCCTGGTGGTGCAGCCCAAGTACGCGCTGCATCCCAACAGCACCTATGTCCTCGTGCTGGATGCGGCTCTGCGTGCGGCCGACGGCAGCACCCTGGGCTATGAGCGGCGCTTCGCCTACGCCACGCAAAACGCGCTGGAAGTGGTGCAGGCCTTCCCCGCACCCGACAGCACCGAGGTGGACCCGCGCACCGAGATCACCCTGGTCTTCGACCGCCCTGTGGTGCCCCTGGCCGCGCGCGAGGGCGAGACGCCCCTGCCCTTGCGCTTCGAGCCCGACATCCCCGGCCAGGGTCGCTGGGTGAGCACTTACATCTATACTTTCACCCCGGCCCAGGACCTGCGCTCGGGCGAGACTTACCATGTAGTCCTGCCCGCCACGGCCATCGCCGCGCTGGACGGATCCACCCTGACTGGCGACTACGCCTGGTCGTTCCGCGTGACGCCCCTGTATGTCAGCGTGACCGTGTGGGACGGGCCGACGGACGAAGCCTATCCCGACACGCGGCTGCATCTGGCCTTCAACCGGCCCATGCGCACCGCGGAGGTCGAGGCCGCGCTGCAAATTCAGCCCCAGACGCCCGGCGCCGCGGTGCCGTCCCTGACCTTCCAGTGGGACGAGGACGGCCGTGAGGCCACGCTGACGCCCCAGGCGCGCTACACCCGCGGCGCAGCCTACGAGGTGCGCCTCGCCCGCACGGTGCACGCCCGCGACGGCGGCGCGCTGGAGCCCCAAACCCTGCTCACCTTCCAGGTGGCCGGGCCGCTGCGGGTCAAACAAACCTGGCCCGCGGACGGCGAGCGCCTCACGCGCTTCCAGAGGTGGGGCCAGATCTTCTTCAATGTCCCCCTGGATGCGGACAGCGTGGCCGGGCGGGTGCGCATCACGCCCCAACTGCCCGACCTCGAGGTTGACGCTCGGGATACCACCCTCTTTTTCGGCCCCCTGGAGCCCGACACGGCCTACACCGTGACCCTCCTGCCCGGCATCCGAGATGCATATGGCGAAACCGAACTGACCGAGCCTTACACCTTTTCCTTCACCACCGGCCTGCCCGACGCCAGCCTGCGGGTCTTCTACCCCGCCACGCCCACCCTGTTCCCCGCAGACGGCGCTCAGCGCTTCTGGATCGAATACACCCACATGGAGACCCTCTCCTTCGAGGTGCGCCGCGTGCCCACCCGGGACTTCCTCCAAGCCCTGCTTCAGACGGGCTATGGACGGCTCCCGTGCCCCGCGAACGGCGAGATGGTGGGCCAGACCACCTGGGAGGTCGCTGAGGAGAGCCGCACCACCACGGTGCTGCGCCCTCTGGACCTGACCACCCTGAACGACGGCCAGCCCCTGCCGCCGGGCGCGTACTGCCTGCGGGTGGTGTACAGCCCGGCCCTTTATGGGGACACCGTCCTCGAACGGCCCTTCGCGGTGGTCACCGACCGGCTGGTGCTCAAAGCCGGGCCGCAAAGCGCGCTGGTGTGGGTGACCGACCCGGCCACGGGCCAACCGCGCGCCCAGGTCAGCGTCACCCTCTACGGCACGGGCGAAGCGTGGCCCTACGACCACGAGGCGGAAGTGCTCCGCCACGGCGTGCGCCCCACGGATCAGGATGGGCTGGCCCGCTGGCCCTATCAGGGCCACACGCCCCGCTTCGCGGTGGTGGACGAGGACGGTCGCTTCGGCTTCGTGGACGCGGACTGGGGTCCGCCCCAGGTGTACGACATCCCCAGTTTGTACGCGGTGTGGGGCGAAGAGACCCTCACCCGCACCGCGGTGCTCTACACCGACCGCCCCCTCTACCGGCCCGGCCAGACGGTCTATTTCAAGGGCCTGGTGCGCGACCAGGACGACCTGCGCTACAGCCTGCCCTACGACCTGACCCAGGTGCGGGCGCGGCTGTACTACGAGGGCCAACTGCTGGACGAGCAAACCCTGCCCCTGAGCGCGTGGGCTACCTTCGACGGCCGCTTCGACCTGGCCGACGCGGCCCGGCCCGGCCTCTACAGCATCGAGGTCGGCACCCTGGAGCCGCCCACCGCCGAGGACGACGAACCCACCTTCCGCTCCTGGGGCTACGCGTGGTTCCGCGTCGCCCTGTACCACAAGCCCGTGTTCCAGGTGACCGTCGAGCCCCAGGCCGAGGTCGTGCCCGTGGATCAAACCGTGACCGCGCGGGTGCAGGCCACCTACTACGCGGGCGACGCGGTGGCGCATGGGGATGTGACCTGGTGGGCCGAGGCCCGCGCGAGTCGCTTCCGCCCGCCCGCGCGCTACGCGGACTACCGCTTCGACTACATTCGCGACGACTTCCCCTGGATCTGCTGGGCCTGCGAGGTCTCCGCGCCCGAGACCAGCACCGAACGCCAACACGCCACCACCGACGCGCAGGGCGCGTTCACCTTCACCCTCGCGCCCCAGGCCCTGCTCACCGAGTGGGACCCGCGGCAGGATGTGGACCTGCTGCTGCGGGTGGAGGTCACCGACATCGGCGGCCACACCGCGGAGGGCTCGGCCACGGTGCAGGTGGTCCGCAGCCAGGTCATGCTGGGCCTCAAGGCCGAGGGCTGGCTGCAGCGGGCCGGCGAACCCACGCGCGTGCACCTCGTCGCGCTGGACCCCGCAGGCCAGCCTCTGCCGCAGCGCACGGTCCAGGTGCAGGTGCTGCGGGAGCAGTGGAACACGGTGCGCCGCCAGACCTCCACCGGCCGCTGGCGCTGGGAGTCGGAGATGGAGTTGGTCCCCGTGGACGCGCCCGCGCAGGTGGTGACCGACGCGCAGGGCCGCGCCGCCCTGATCTTCACGCCGCCCACGGGCGGGCTCTATCGGGTGGTGGTCACCGCCCGAGACGCCGCGGGCCGGGTGCGGGAGGCCGGGCTGCGGCTGTGGGTCGTGGGCCAGGACGCGCTGCTCTGGCCCTACTCCGACAGCGCGCGGCTGCCCCTCTTCCCGGACCAGGAAACCTACCGCGGGGGCGAGACCGCGCAGGTGCTCGTGCCGCCGCCCTTTGCCGGGCCGGGAGTGGCCCTGGTCACGCTGGAGCGACAGCATGTGCTGCGGGCCTGGCTGGTGGACCTGGACGGCGGCAACACACTACTGGATGTGCCCCTCACTGACGATATGGCCCCCGGCGTGTACCTCACCGTGACCGCGCTGCGTCCGCCGGGCGACGAAACCCCGGCCGATTATCGGGTGGGCACCCTGTACCTTCCCGTGGATTTGGAGGCCCGCCGCCTGCAGGTCACGGTCACGCCCGACCGCGAGCAGGCCCAGCCCGGCGAGGAGGTCCGCCTGGTGGTCGAGACCCGCGACGCGCAGGGGCAACCCGTCGCGGCCGAGGTCTCGTTGGCCCTGGTGGACAAAGCCCTGCTCGCCCTGCAGCCCGACACCTTCGACCTGCTGCAGGCCCTGTATCCCAAACAGCCGTTGCAAGTACTCACCGCGGTGGACCTGGACGGCGACGCGGGGCAGATGGATCAGCGCCTGGAGGCCGAGTACGAGGCCGTGGGCGAAGGCATGGGCGGCGGAGGCGGCAAAGGCGCGGACATCTTCGGCATCGTCGCGGTGCGGCGGAATTACCGCGACACCGCGTACTGGCGGGCTCGGGTGCGCACCGACGCGCAAGGCCGCGCGGAGGTATCCGTCACCCTGCCCGACAACATGACCACCTGGGTGGTGACCGCCCGCGCCCTCACTAAGGATACGCGCGCCGGCCAGAGCCGGGCCGAAATCCGGGTCACCCGCCCCTTCTTCGTGCGCCTGCACACGCCCGCGTTCTTCACCGCGGGCGACCGGGTCACGGTGCAAGCCGTGGTCCACAACACCACCGCCACGGCCCGCACCGCGACGGTCCGCCTGGAGGTGCGCGGCGCGCGGCTGCTCGACGCCGCGGAACAAACGGTCGCCGTGCCCGCCCGGGGGCAGGCCGCGGTGCGCTGGACCCTGGACATCCCCGCGGACGGCCAGCGGGTGGACCTGACCGCCTACGCCCAGGCCGGCGACCTGCGCGACGCGGCCACGCCCGAACTGGCCTTCCTGCCCGGCAACGGGCTGCCCGTGTACGCGTACACCACCGTCGAAGCCGTGGGCGCGGCGGGCATGCTGGCCCAGGAGGGCCAGCGCACCGAGGTGGTGCGCCCGCCCCAGGAGGCCACCGCCGCGACCCTGCAGTTGACGGTGAACGGCTCTCTGGTGGCCGACCTGGCCGCGGCCTACCGCGCGCCCAAGGAACCGCGCACCAACTGCGTCGGGCCCTGGGCCGGATACCTGGCCCAGGTCGCGCTGGGCCGCCAGATGTGGGACCTGCTCCAGCCCGACGCGACGCCGCCCCTGGACTGGCACGCGGCCCTGGCGCGCGGGGTGCAGCACTTGAGCCTGCAGCAGGACTACTCCGGCGGCTGGGCCTACTGCCCCGACGCCTACTATGTGGACCCCGCGCTCAGCGCGCGCGTGCTGGCCGCGCTGCTCGACGCGCGGGACGCGGGCGCGGTGGTGGACGCCGGGGTCCTGGAGCGGGCCGCGGCCTATCTGGAAGAGCGCCTCTCGGGCGACTGGCTGAAGCGCCACCCCTGGGACGCGGACCTGGCCGCGCTGGCCGTGCTGGACCTGGCTCGTCTGGAGCGCCCCACCGCGGCGCGCGAACTGCCCAGGCTTCTGGAACGCCCCCACCTCAGCCTGGCGGGCCGGGCCCTGCTGTTGCAGGCCGCGCTGCGCCTCCAGGTGGACGATCCCTGGCGGGCCGACCTGGTCCGCGCGCTGCGCAACGGGTTGGTCTTCTCGGCCCAGGGCGCGCATTGGGATACGGACCCCACCGCGGCCTGGCCCTGGAACAACAACCTCAGCCTGACCGCGCTGGCCCTGGACGCCCTCTTGCAGGCCGACCCCACCGCGGACTATCTGCACCAGGTCGTGCGCTGGCTCATGACCTACCGGAACGACACGCGGCCCGCCCTGCTGCGCGCGCTGCTGCGCTGGGCCACGGTGCACGACGACGCGACGCCGGACTACGCCTACACCGTGACCTTCAACGGCCAGACCGCCGCGCAGGGCCGCATGACCGCGGACAACCGCAGCCAACCCCTGCGCCTGACCTGGGGCCTGGACGACATGCTGCCCGGCCAGGACAACCCCCTCACCGTGGCCCGGGGGCCGGGCTCGGGCGTGCTCTACTACGCGGCCAGCCTGAGCCTGACCCTGCCCGCCGCGGACCTGGCCGCGCGCGACGACGGCATCGGCATCCAGCGGGTCTATGTCGCCCCTGCGGACCCCGAGACGCCCCTAACCCAGGCGCGGGTCGGCGACATCGTGCAGGTGCGGCTCACCGTGTACGCCCGACACGACCAGCGCCAGGTCGTGCTCACCGACTACCTGCCCGCGGGCCTCGAACCCCTGGACCCCGCGCTCTATCCCGCGTACCGGCCCGAGCGGGCCTTCACCTGGGAGGACTTCTGGAAGCACGGCTGGGGCCTGTGGTACTTCGCCCACCGCGAAGTGCTCGACGACCGGGTGGTGTTCGTGGCCGACTACCTGCCGCGCGGGGTGTACACCGTGGTGTACTACGCCCGCGTCTCCGTGCCCGGGGACTTCCAGGTCCGGCCCGCGGAAGTCTTCGCGGCCCAGGAGCCCGACTTGCGCGGTCGCACCTCAGGCGCGTTGTTCACGGTGACGAGGGAGAAGTGAGCGCGGTTGGAGGTTGGTGGTTGGTGGATGGAAGTTCGAGGATGGAAGTTGGCGAGGGGAAGGTGGTGGCGTAGGGCGAGGCTCGGCGTCGCGCTCGGGCTGCTGCTCGCGGTGCTGGTCGGCCGGGCCTGGCTGGGTCCGTTGCCCGACCCGCGGGAGGCCCTGGCCCAGGCGCGGCGGCCGCCCAGCGTGCAGGTGACCGACCGCGCGGGGCGTGTGCTCTTCACCACCCTGAGCCAGGGCCAGGGCTACGCCCTGCCTCTGCCGCCGGAGCGCATCCCCGCGTGTCTGCGCGCGGCCACCCTGGCCGTCGAGGATGCGTCCTTCTACACCAACCCCGGCGTGGACTGGCGCGGGATCGCGCGGGCCGCGTGGCTCAACCTGCGGGCCGGGCGGGTCGTGGCCGGAGGCAGCACCCTCACCCAGCAGGTGGCCCGCAACCTGCTCCTGCCGCCCGAGGAGCGCCACCAGCGCACCCTGCGCCGCAAACTGCGCGAGACCTGGCTGGCCTGGCGGCTGACCCGCGTCCTGTCCAAGGACGAAATCCTGGCCCTGTACCTCAACCACACCTACTACGGCGGGCTGGCCTACGGCGTCGAGGCCGCGGCGCGGACCTACTTCGGCAAACCGGCCTCGGAACTCACCCTGGCCGAATGCGCGCTGCTGGCCGGGCTGCCCCAGGCGCCCGCGGCCTACGATCCTTTCCTCCATCCCGACGCGGCGCGCGAGCGCCAAAAGGTGGTCCTGGACCTCATGGTGCAGCAGGGGTTCATCACGCCGGCGCAGCGGGAACGCGCCTGGGCCGAGCCCCTGGTGCTGAACCCCCAGCCGCACCCGCTCCAGGCGCCCCACGCGGTGTGGATGGCCCTGACCTGGCTGGCCGAACAGCAGGCGGCCGGGCGGGTGCCCTCCGACCGGGCCCTGGAGGTGCGGCTGACCCTGGACCTGGATGTGCAGCGCCGCGCGGAAGCCGCGGTGCAGCGCCACCTGGCCCGCCTGCAAGCCCAGGGCAAGGAGGTGAACAACGCGGCCGTGGTGGTCGTGGACGCGCGCACGGGCCAGGTGCGGGCCCTGGTCGGCAGCGCGGACTACCTGGATCCCACCATCCACGGCGCGCTCAACATGGCTGTGCAACCCCGGCCCACGGGCTCCGCGTTCAAGCCCTTCATCTACGCGCTGGCCCTGGAGCCCGACCACCCGCCCGGCTGGACCGAGGCCACCGTGCTCTGGGACCTGGAGACCGTCTTCACCACCCACGACGGACGCCCCTACCAGCCGCGCAACTACGACCTGCGCGAGCACGGCCCCGTGACCCTGCGCCAGGCCCTGGCCTCGTCCCTCAACATCCCCGCGGTGCAGGCCCTGGACGCGGTGGGCGTCGAGCACACGGTGGCACGCGCCCACGCGCTGGGCCTGAGCCTGGGCTCGCCGCGGCGCTACGATCTCTCCCTGGCTCTGGGCGGCGGCGAAGTCTCGCTGCTGGAACTCACGGCCGCGTACACCGCGTTCGCGGACCAGGGTCGCTACCACCCGCCCCGTCTGGTGCTCGAGGTGCGGGACCTCGCCACGGGCCAGGTGCGCTACCGCCCGCCCGCGCCGCCGCCCCGCCCTGTGTGGGACCCGCGCGTCGCGTGGCTCATCAGCGACATCCTGAGCGACGACACGGCCCGCGCGCTGGGCTTTGGCCGCTATTCGTCGTTGGAAGTGGGCTTTCCGGCCGCGGTCAAGACGGGCACCTCGTCGGGCTTTCACGACAACTGGACCATCGGCTACACGCCCCAGGTGGTGGTGGGCGTGTGGGTGGGCCACGCGGACTACCGTCCCATGCAAAATGTGGACGGATTGACGGGCGCGGGCCCGATTTGGAACGAAATCATCCGCGCCCTCACCCCGGCCCCGCAGCCCTTCCCCCAACCGCCGGGGCTGGTGCAAAAGGAAGTTTGCACCCTCTCGGGGCAGTTGCCCACGCCTGCGTGCCCGCAGACGCACACCGCCTGGTTCCTGCAAGGCACCGAGCCCACCGAGCCGGACACGCTGTTTCGGGCCGTGGTGCTCGACGCGGCCACGGGCCTG
>JAADEN010000061.1 GCA_013153375.1 Chloroflexota bacterium
GAGGGCCGCGTGGCCGACCCCCGGCGCTATGTGTAGCCCGCGTGGGGTTGGACTTGAAACCACGGAGGAACACGGATACACACGGAAGAAGAAACCGCGGATACACGCGGGTGAACGCGGATAGGCATGGAGGGAATACTACCGGCTGACGGCTACCGGCCAACGGCTGGGCGCAGCACCGCTGCGCCCCTACACCGGCTCTCTTTGACACTTCGGCGGGTTTCTGATAGACTGGTCTATAGACCGGTCTATCCCAACTGCAGGAGGTATCGCATGGACGCTCAAACCCTGCCCACCGTGGGCGCGTACGAGGCCAAGACCCACTTCAGCCAACTTCTGGACCGCGTGGCCCGCGGGGAGCGCGTCGTCATCACCCGCCGCGGCGTGCCCGTGGCCGTGCTCGTGCCCTACCGGACCCGCTCCCAGGAAGAGATCGCCGCGGCCATCGAGGCCATTCGGGCCTTCCAGAAGGGTCACTCCTTGGGCGACGACCTGACCATTCGCGACCTCATCGAGGAGGGGCGCTTATGAGGCCCGGAGCGTTCGTCCTGGACGCCTCGGTGGCCCTGGCCTGGGCGTTCCGCAACGAGGACAATCCGTATGTAGCCCGTGTATTGCGGTCCCTGAAGATGGCTTGGGCCTGGGTGCCCACGATTTGGCCCCTGGAAGTCGCCAACGGCCTGCTGGTGGCCGAGCGCCGCCAACGCCTTCAGCCCGGCGAAGCCGAGGATTTTCTGCAGTACCTCGCGCACTTGCCCATCGAGGTGATCTACGGCCCAGAAACTACTGTCGGACAAGAAATCCTCCCCCTGGCCCGGGAGACGGGCCTTTCGGTGTACGATGCGTCGTACCTGCATCTGGCTCTGCAGCGCGGCGTCCCCTTGGCCACGCAGGACCGCCGCTTGCGGCAGGCCGCGCAGGCCCGCGGCATCTGGTTCGACCCCACTTCGTCCCCCGCATAGGAGATGGTCATGCAACCCTTCGTTCGTCTCACCAGTCCCGTCGTCCCCCTGCCGCGCGCGGATGTGAACACCGACGACATCATCCCCGCGCAGTATCTCAAGAGCACCGACAAGGCCGGCCTGGCCCAGGGCCTGTTCGCGCGCTGGCGCTACCGGCCCGACGGCTCGCCCGACCCCGCGTTTCCCCTCAACGACCCGCGCTACGCGGGCGCGCGCATCCTGCTCACGGGGCCCAACTTCGGCAGCGGCTCGTCGCGCGAGCACGCGGTCTGGGCCCTGACCCAGTGGGGCTTCCGCGCGGTCCTGGCCCCCTCCTTCGCGGACATCTTCTACAACAACGCGGTGCAGAACGGCCTGCTTCCGGCGCGGCTGGCCCCCGAGCACATCCAAACCCTTTTTGCCTGGGTGGACGCCCATCCGGGCGCGGCCGTGACCGTGGACCTGGAGGCCCAGGAGGTGCGTTTGCCCACGGGCGAGGTGTTCGCGTTCGACATCGACCCCTTCGCCCGCACCCGGCTCCTGGAAGGGTTGGACGAACTGGACTACCTGCTGCGGCACCTGCCGCAGATCGAGGCGTACGAGAAGAAGTGGGGGAAGTGAATATGCACGCACACATCGTTCTCCTCCCCGGCGACGGGATTGGGCCCGAGGTGATCGCCGCGGCCCGGCAGGTGCTGGACGCGGTGGCCGCGCGCTTCGGCCACACCTGGGACTTCGCCACCCACCCCATCGGCGGCGCGGCCGTGAACGCCCAGGGCGAGCCCCTGCCCCCGGCCACCCTGGAGGCCTGCCGCGCGGCCGATGCGGTGCTCCTGGGAGCGGTGGGCGGCCCCCGCTGGGATTCCCTGCCCCCGCAGCAGCGGCCCGAAAAGGGGCTGTTGGCCCTGCGCCGCGGCCTGGGCACCTTCGCCAACCTGCGCCCCGTCACCGTGTGGCCGCCCCTGGCCGACCGCTCGCCCCTCAAGCCCGACCGGGTCCAGGGGGTCGACTTCGTGGTGGTGCGGGAACTCACCGGCGGCATCTACTTCGGCCCCCGCCACGAGGCCGACGACCGCGGCGAAGCCTGGGACACCATGCGCTACACCGTCCCCGAAGTCGAGCGCATCGCCCGCCTGGCCGCGGACCTGGCCCGGCAGCGCCGCGGCCACCTGGTCAGCGTGGACAAGGCCAATGTGCTGGCTTCGTCCCGCTTGTGGCGGCGGGTGGTCAGCCGGGTGCTGGCCGCGGAGTACCCCGAGGTGCACCTGGAGCATCGCCTGGTGGACGCGATGGCTATGGACCTGCTGCGGCGGCCCGCGGCCTTCGATGTGGTGCTCACCGCCAACATGTTCGGCGACATCCTCACCGACGAGGCCGCGGCCCTGACCGGCTCCCTGGGCACCCTGCCCAGTGCGTCCCTGGGCGCGGCCCGCAACCGCCACGGCCATCCTCGCGGGCTGTACGAGCCCATCCACGGCAGCGCGCCCGACATCGCGGGCCAGGGCCTGGCCAACCCCAGCGCGGCCATCTTGAGCGCGGCCCTGCTGCTGCGCCACAGTTTGGGCCTGGAAGCCGAAGCCCGCGCGGTGGAGCAGGCCGTGCTCGCGACCTGGCAGGCGGGTTGCTTCACCGCGGACCTCGCGGCCCGGCCCGAGGACGCGTGTTCCACCGCCGCGTTCACCCGCCGCGTCGTCGCGGCCCTGGCGCGCTGAGACGGCCCCTGCCCGCGGCGGGCTGGTACAATGGTAGCGCCTACCGCGACCCCGCGCGTGGGCAGGAGCGTTGGCCCATGTGCACTCGCATTTCCCTCACCCTGGACGCTGCGGCCCTCCAGGCCGCGTTCCCCGACTTTGCCATCCCCGACGGGTGGCGGCCGCGCTACAACATCGCGCCCGGCGGGCCGGTGCTGGTGGTGCCCAACACCGCGCCGCCGCAAGCCACTTTCTTTTTGTGGGGACTGATTCCCTCGTGGGCCCGGCCTGATGCCCGAGGACGCTTCCGCCAGTTCGTCAACGCCCGCGCGGAGACCGCAGGCCAAAAGCCCGCGTTTCGGGCCGCGCTGCGCCGCCGCCGTTGCCTGGTGTTGGCCGATGGCTTTTACGAATGGCACGGCCCCAAAGGGCGTCGTCAGCCCTGGCGCTTCACCCTGCGCGACGGCCGCCCCTTCGCGCTGGCCGGCATCTGGGAGCGTCACTGGACCTCCGACGGCTCGGAACTGCTCACCTGCGCGGTGCTGACCACCGAGGCCAACCCCCTGGTGGCGCGGGTGCATCATCGCATGCCCGTCATCGTGCCGCCCGAAGCCTACGACCTGTGGCTGCGCTCGGACGAGGTGCCGCCCGACCAACTCGCGCCTTTGTGGACGCCTTACCCCGCCGCGGAAATGCAGGGCTACCCCGTGCACCCGCGGGTGAACAACCCCCGTTACGACCAGCCCGATGCGGTGCAGCCCTGGACGCCGCCCCAGGGCCTGAGCCTGCCTTTGGAGGACGCGGCATGAGCACGGCCGGGCCGGTGCAGGTGCTGCTCGACACCCCAACCTGGCAGGTCTTCGCGCAGCCGTGGCCGGTGCGCGACGGCCCCGAGCGTTGGGCCTGGGGCGTGGCCGCCCGCGACTGGCCGGGTTTGCTGCTCGAGGGCATCGAATCGGGCCTGGCCTATTTTCGGACCGCGCGCGGCGGGCGTCCGTGGTTCACGACATTGCCGGCGCGCTCGCGGGTAATGCGTATAGCCAATGATGAAGCGTGGGTGGATGGGACGCCCAACATCCACGGTCTGATGCTGACCTGGGAAATGCGGATCTCGCCCGTGGGGCCGTTGATGTGGCGTTTACATGTGACGCATCAGGGCCAGCATCCCGTCTGGCTGCACCGGTGGACTTTGCTCCGCGTGGGGCCCGCGCAGCCTTTGCGGCGGGGCATCTTCGGACGCTTCGCGGGCGCGGTGTCCAACTTCAGCCGCCGCGTGCACGCGCCCGAAATGGAACATCCCGGCGCGTTGCGGCTGCACGCGGCGCCGGCCGCGCTGGCCTTCTACGCGCACGCGTGGGCTTCGTGGGGCCAGTCGCGCGTGTACTTCGACCAACCCGCCCGGCCTCAAGCCCGTTTCCTCCTCGACCGGGTGCTGCCGCCGCGCCACGACCCGGCCGCCCCCCGACCCCGCGGCCCCAACCGCTTCTACAGCGACCTGTTCGGCATCCTGGCCGATCGGGAGCATCGTCGGGGGCTGCTGCTGGGCTTTGCCGGGCAACGAGAGTTTTTCGGCGGCCTGCAAGTGCGTCTCGATCGCCTGCAACCCCACGCGCATTTGCTGGCCCTGGGCGACCGGGTGCTGCTCGAACCCGGCGACCAAGCGGTCACCGATTGGGCCGTGCTGTGGGCCTTCGACCTGGACGACCCCGAGGGCCTGGCGGCCTATGTCCGGGCCACGGCCCAGATTCTGGACCTGCCCGCGCCGCGCGCCACGCCGCCCACGGGCTGGCTGTCGTGGTACGAGTATTTCCGCGAGGTGACCGCAGCCCAGGTGCGGGCCAACGCGGACGCGGCTCGCGACCTGGCCGCGCAGGGCGTGCGCCTGCAGGTGATGCAGGTGGACGATGGCTATGCGGCCGTGCCCGCGATGTGGGAGCCTCCCTTGCGGGAGGGCTTTGGGAGCACTTTGGCGACGCTGGCTGCGGATTTGCGCGCCCGCGGCTTCCAGCCCGGCGTATGGCAGGCGCCTTTCATCGCCCATCGCGCCGCGGCGCGGCGGCTGAAGCCCATGCTGCGCCGCCGCGGTCTGGGGCCCGCGTTCGCGGGTTGGGTGTGGAACACCCTGACCTTCGGCCTCGACCCCTCGCATCCCGCGGCCCGCGAACGCGCGATAGACATGGCCCGGGACGCCGCACGGCAGGGCTTCACCTACCTCAAGTTGGATTTTCTGTACGCGGGCGCGTTGCCCGGCTCGCGCCGCGATCCCAAACGCTCCCGGGCCGCGGCCCTCTACGCCGCGCTGCGGGACATGCTGCGCGCTTTCCGGGAGGAAGCCGGGCCCGAGGCCACGGTCCTGCTGTGCGGCGTGCCCCTGGGCACCGCGCTGGGCCTGGCCGACGCGGTGCGCATCGGCCCGGATGTGGATCCTCACTGGCAAATGCCCCACCCGCTGCCCGCGGTGCGTCGGCATCCCGATGTGCCCGGCCTGGGCCGCGCGCTGCGGGCGGTGCTGCTGCGCGCGTTTCTGCATCGGGGCTGGTGGCTCAACGACCCCGACCCGCTGCTGCCCACCGCGGCGGGGCTGACCCCCGCGGAGCAGGAGACCTGGCACACGGTGGTCGGCATGTTGGGCGGCCCCTGGTTCGTGTCCGCGGATTTGACCCGCCTCACGCCCGAGGCGCGGGCCCGGCTGAAGCGGGTGTTCCCGCCCTTGCAGGGCCGCTTTTGGGTGGTGGACCTGTGGGACGCGGACCCGCCGCGGCGCATACGGCTGGATCTGGACGGCCCTTTGGGGCCGTGGCAGGTGGTGGCCGTGCTGAACTGGACGGACGCGCCCGCGCGCGTCACCGTGCGCCCCGAGGATTACGGCCTGGACCCTGAGGCCGTGTACTGGGTGCGGCCCTTCTGGAAGGAGGACGCGCCTTTTCGCCGCGCCGCGCAGGCCGCGTGGGAGGTGACTTTGCCGCCGCACGGGGTGGGGGTGTGGGCCGTGCATCCCGAGCGGCCCGCGCCGCAGTTCGTGGGCAGCGATTTGCACCTCGGCCAGGGCGCGGAAGTGCGCGACTGGCGCGTCGCCCCCGACGGGGTGGCCTTCACGCTGGACCTGCCCGGCCCGCGGCAGGGCCGCGTGTGGCTGACCCTGCCCGCGGCCCCGCGCACGGTGCAGGTCAACGGCGCGGCCGCGGCCTGGCACGGCGCAGACGCGTCCAACCTGTACGCGCTGGAAGTGGCCTTCCACGACCGGGCCCAGGTGGAGGTGACATGGTAGGTTCGGAGACCAACTGGGACATCATCGGCCACGAAACCGCGGTGCAATGGCTGCAGCGCCAGATCGCGGCCCAGCGGGTGCATCACGCCTACCTCTTCGTGGGCCCCCGCGGGGTGGGGCGGCGCACTTTGGCCCGCCGCTTCGCGCAGGCGCTGACCTGCCTGCAGCCTCCGGCGCCGGGCGCGTTTTGCGGCCAATGTCGGGTGTGCCGCCAGATCGCGGCGGGCGTGCATCCCGACTTCCATGTTCTGCACGACCCCGCAGGGCTGAAGGTGGACGCGGTGCGGCAGGCCCAGCAGGTGTGGAACCTGTCGCCTCGGGAGGCCCGCTATCGCATCGCGCTGCTGCCCGAGGTGCAGCACGCGACGCCCGCGGCGGCCAACGCGCTGCTCAAGACTCTGGAAGAGCCGCCCGCGCACCTGATTTTGCTGCTCACCGCGTCGGATCCCGACGCTTTGCTGCCCACGGTGGTCTCGCGCTGCGAGGTGGTGCGCTTGCGCCTCGTGCCGCGCGCGGCGCTGGAGGAAGCCCTGCAGGCCCGCGGCGCGACGCCTGCGCAGGCCGCGGAGGCCGCGTCCTGGGCCCAGG
>JAADEN010000102.1 GCA_013153375.1 Chloroflexota bacterium
GCGGCCCGCTCGGTGCCCGGCGGGTTCGTGATCTGGCGGGCCGGCCAGGGGGACGAAGACTCCTTCGCCTACACCTTCGCCGCGGCCGACCACTGGGCCCTGGCCGACTGCATCGCCATCGTCAGCGCCCGGCCCAAGAGCGTGGGGTCGTCCCAGGGGCACGATCTGGCGGCCACCAGCCCGCTGCAGGCCGCGCGCGTGGCCGACGCGCCCCGTCGTCTGGCCCTGGCGCAAGACGCGATCCTGCGCCGGGATTTCGCGCAACTGGCCGAGGTGGTGGAACTGGACACGCACCTGATGCACGCGGTCATGCAGACCTCGCAGCCGCGGCTGCTGTACTGGCAGGCGGCCAGCCTGGAAGTGATGCACGCGGTGCGGGCCTGGCGGGCCGCGGGCCGTCCCGTGGCCTACACCCTGGACGCGGGGCCCAATGTGCATGTGCTGTGCCCCGCGACCCACGCGGACAGCGTGGCCGCGGATTTGGCCGTGCTGCCCGGCGTGACCGAGGTGCGGGTGGCCACCGTGGGCGGGCCGGCGCGCCTGCTTTCGGACGATACGCCGCGCAACTGACGCGGCCGAGGCCGCGAAAACGACTTCCCGAATATCTGCGGTGCCCGGCCGTTCGCGGAGCCCTTTCCCCCACATGTGGAGGTTGGACGAACCAACCCGCGGAAACGAGCGCCTCCGGTCTTGTCAAAATGACAAACCGCGGTTATACTGTGCAGTCACCTTCCCAAGTACACGGTGTACGCGGGCGGGTTCATCCTATTGCCACAAGGAGGGGCCATGCTCAGCACCGTTCTCCCTGTCCAAACGGCGCAGTCTCGCGCCGTGTTGTCGTCTCAAAACGCCGCTGCTCTCCCGCGCCCGGCCTGGAACCCAGGGCCGGGTGTTGTTGTGGGGCGGCACATCATCGCCGACCTGTACGGCGTGGCGCCCGAGTTGATCTCCCGCCGTGAGACCGTCGAGGCCATCCTCGACGAGGTGGTGCGGGAGGCCCGCCTGACCGAGGAAGGCCGGGCGTACAAGCAGTTCGAGCCCTACGGGGTCACGGGCGTTGTGCTCCTGGCCGAGAGCCACCTGGCCATTCACACCTGGCCGGAACACGGGCTGGTCAACCTGGATGTGTTCACCTGCGGCGAGCCCGAGCAGGCCGACGAGGCTTTTCGGCTACTGCTGGAGAAGTTCCGGCCTCAGTCGTACCGCCATGTGATCATGGACCGGGGGTAAGTCATGGATCGGTTGGAACGCCAGATGCTGCAAACCCTGAAGGCCGGGCCGCAGAGCGTGTACCGGCTGCTGGACGCGCAGGACGGCACCCTGCCCGAGTTCTTCGAGCGGTTACAGGCTTTTCAGCAGAAGGGCTGGGTGGCGGTGGAAGGGGGCCAGGCCCGGCTGACGCCCGCGGGCCAGGCCGCGGCCGCGGACCTGGTGGCCGCGGGGCCCCTGCGCTGCCCGCACTGCGAGGGTACGGGCTATGTGCTCAGCCCCTTCTTCCAGCGGGTGCTGGAGGACTACCAAGCCCTGATCGCGGACCGGCCCCAGGCCATCGAGCGCTACGACCAGGGCTACATCAGCCCCGAGGGCGTGGTGCGGCGGGTGGCCTTCCTGTACGAGCGGGGCGACCTGTACGGCGACATCTTCATTGTAGGCGACGACGACCTGCTCAGCCTGGCCGCCGCGCTCACGGGTATGCCCCGCCGCGTCGTGGTGGTCGATATTGACGAGCGCCTCATCGCGTTCATCAACCGGGTGGCCCAGGAGCGGGGCTTCCCCGTGGAGGCGCACATCTACGATGTGCAGCAGGCCTTCCCCGCGGCCTGGCGCGGCCAGTTCGATGTGTTCGTCACCGACCCCGTGGAGACCGTGCCCGGCCTGGAGTTGTTCCTCTCCCGGGGCGTCTCGACCCTGCGGGGCGTGGGCAGCGCGGGCTACTTCGGCCTGACCACCCTGGAAGCCTCCCGACGCAAGTGGTACACCATCCAGCGCATGATCCACGACATGGGCTTCGTGGTCACCGACATCCGCCGGCAGTTCAATGTCTATCCCGACGAGGGCGAGAGCAACTTCTTCCGCTATCAGGAGAAACTGCCCATCGTGCAGAAGTTGGGCGCGGCGGTGGACTACGACTGGTACAAGTCCGCGCTCTACCGCATCGAAGCCGTGGAGCCCCCGCGGCCCCGGGTGGAAGGGGCGCGCATCATCGACGAGCAGGTGTACAAGGACGACGAAAGTTGGGCCACGCCCTACTGAGACGCCCAACGCCCCGGTCTCACGGCCGGGGCGTTGCGTTTGGGTTTGGGGGACGGGCTCCGCGCGGGGCCGGGCGGTTCAGGTTTCGGCCCCGGCTTCTCGGGGCGGCGCCCAGCGGGCCAGGGCCTGCTCCACCACCTGCAGGCGCAGGCTCATGGTCAGTTCGCCTCGGGTGCGCTCCAGCAGGCTGCGCGCGATGTCGGTCAGGCGGCGCAGCCCGCCCGTGATCGCGTCGGGATAGTCCAGGGTCACCAGCAGGCCGTAGATGTCGTCCATGTAGGCCAGGGTGGTCTCGGCCTCGGCCGAGTAGCCGTTGCGCAGGATGTTGAGCACATGGCGGCGCAGTTCGCCCACGGCCTCGGCCAGGCCGCGCATGAAGGTGTTGTACGGCAGGCCCAGGTCGTCGGGGTCGGGCAGACGACCCTGCCGCAGCAGGCCGAACACGATGTTGGCCTCCGCGTATTCCTTGAGCGCGTCCTGCGTATAGCCTGCGTAG
Organism: Chloroflexota bacterium; assembly: GCA_013153375.1. Classification (GTDB taxonomy): domain Bacteria; phylum Chloroflexota; class Anaerolineae; order Anaerolineales; family DRMV01; genus JAADEN01. The sequence goes on from JAADEN010000102.1 coordinate 2,750, forward strand.
TACAGGTCGGGGTAGGGCTCCAGGTCGGCCCGCAGGGTTTGGGCCAGTTCGTGGGCCTGCTCCAGCAGCGCGCGGGCCTGGGCTTCGTCGTCGCGGTGCACGGCCTGGATGGCGCGCGCACAGTGGCGGATCAAGCGCCGCGTGCGGGCCAGGGCCTGCTCGCGGGCGGTGTTACGGGCTTCGAAGTCCTGCTGCACTCGTTCGGCCAGGTCGTCCAGCGGTAGCGCCATGCGTCACTCTCCTTGGTCGTCAGTGTCGTCGGCATTCGTCTGGGTTCCATCGGTGTCGTCGGTGGGCGGGGGACGGAAGAGCAGTTCGGCCAGGGAAGGCTGTCCCGCGCCCGGCAGGGTGATTTCCCCAAAAGTGGCTTCGTAGCGGGTCAGGTTCTCGGTGAGCGCGCGGTGCAACAATTTGAGGGCCACGGGCGAGACGATGACCCGCGCCACCACCCGCGCGGCCGGGTCGCCGGGCAGCAGCCGGGCGAAGTCCAGGATGAACTCCGAGGGCGTGTGCGCGATGCGCACCAGGTTGCTGAACACCGGCTCCAGGTCGGCAGGAAGCCGAAACTCCATTCGGAACCGGGGCCGCTGAGGGGTTTGGGGCATACCGCGCCTCCCGGGAAGGTGCGTTCCTACGGATATAAGGAGATTATACCAGCATCCATTCCCTCGCGCAGCCAGCCTTCGACCTGGGGCCGGGGCGGCCAGGCGGTCAGATCCAGGCTCAGGGGCGCGACCGCGACCTGCCGCAGCACCTGCAGGGTGTACGCGTCGCTGTCAGGCTCGAAGACCTGCTCGGGATGCGGCCAGCGCCGATAGCCGGGTACGCCCTCCGCGCTGGGCACCACCTGATAGTAGCGGCGGCGGCTCACGCGCGTCACCCGCCAGGGCGTGGTCGGCGTCGCGTCCGCGGGGACATCGATCTTGAGGATGTCCACCCCGGGGGGCAGGCCGCGCGCCAGCACCGCGCGGGCAAAACGCGCCGCGAAGTGCGCGGCCACCGAGAAGTCCAGCGCGGGCGCGTGCGCGTTGTGGTGTTCGTAGTCGGCCTCCAGGGAGACGGCCAGCGCGGGCACGCCCGACGCGGCGGCTTCCAGGGCCGCGCCCACCGTGCCCGAGATGGTGACCCCGCTGCCCACATTCTCGCCCGCGTTGATGCCCGAGACCACCAGCGCGGGCCGCTGGGGGAGCAGTTGGTACAGGGCCACCAGCACCGTTTGCGCGGGGGTGCCGTCCACCGCGTACGCGGGCACCTGCGCGCCCGCGACGGGCACGGTGTGGCGGGTGATATGGCCGCTCAGATCGCTGAACATGCAGCGACCCGCGCCGGTCCATTGGCGGGCCGGCGCGACGATGTGCACCTCGGCCCACGGGGCCAGGGCCTCCGCGACCGCGTGCAGGCCGGGCGATTGGATACCGTCGTCGTTGGTGACTAAGACCAGGGGGCGCATAGGACCTCCAGGTGACGGGGTGGCAAAAGGAAAAACGGGCCCAAAGGCCCGTTTGGCTTGAGGCGCCCTCGCCGCGACTCGAACGCGGGACCTCCTCCTCCGCAGGGAGGCGCTCTATCCGCTGAGCTACGAGGGCGCGCAAAGCAGCCAGGCGGGGAGGGCGGGATTCGAACCCGCGGTCGAGGTCTTCCCCCGACAACCGCTTAGCAGGCGGCCCCAATCGTCCACTCTGGCACCTCCCCCGGTGCGCCCTCTATTGTACCACAAATGCGCGATTTGCAAAGAGGGCGCGGGGCAAAACGCGGCACCCGCGCTTCCACCGCCAGCGCCGCGGGGCCGTTCTCGCAGTCCCGCGGCACCGCGTGCAGGCGGAGGGAGTGGGATTCGAACCCACGGTGGGCCAAGCCCACAGCGGTTTTCAAGACCGCCGCCTTCGTCCACTCGGCCATCCCTCCGGGGTCATTGTAGCATGCTTCGCTGCCGACTTCAAGACGGGCGGCTCGGCGAGGGTCGCGCAAGATGTCCCCAGGCCCGCCGAGATGCCGCGGGGCAGGGCGGACGACGAACTTGCGTCGCGGGTTGAAGCGCGCGGCGCTGGCTCAACCGCGCTCACGCTCGGGAGGCTCGGCCTCCAGGTCCGCGCCTTTGGGGCACCAGGCCCGCAGCGCGCACAGACGGCACGCGGTGCCCGGCGCGGTGGGACACACCCGGCCGTCGTCCCAGCGCTGGAGGTAGCCGCGGCGCACCAGCCAGTCCAGCGCGGCCGCGGTCAGGTCCGGGTCCAGGCCCGTGTGTCGTGCGATGTGCGCCGCGGTCACGGCCCCGCGCGCGGCCTGGACGAAGGCCCACACCCGCTGCAAGGCCCCGCCCGGAGGCGTTCCCCCGCTCACAGCCCCAACCCCCGGGCCAGATGATAGGTGATCCAGGCCAGGACCCAGGCCACGCTGACCTGGTAGCCCAGCGCGAAGGCCGCCCAGCGCGCGCCGAACTCGTGGTATTGCGCGGCCAGGGTGGCCATGCACGGCACATAGAGCAGGGTGAACACCACGAAGGCCAGCGCGGCCGGACGGCTGAAGTGCTGGCGCAGGGCCGCGGCCAGGCGGTTGGCGTCCTCGGCCGCGGGGCTCAGGGCCGCGGGACGCGCGCGGCCCAGCAATTGGGCCCCGGCCTCCCGGAAGGTGTCCACCAAACCCGGCCCCAGGTGGTGCAGGTCGGCCCGCCAGTCCGCCAGGGTGGGCGGGGCCAGGCTTTGGGCGTCGGCGTGCATTTCGCCCAGGTAGATCTGGCCCATGGTGCTGATCACCACCTCCTTGGCGACCATGCCCGTGAGCAGCGCGCCCGCGGCCTCCCAGCGGCCGAAGCCCAGGGGCTCCAGCGCGGGGGCCAGGGCCTGGCTCACCCGGCCGAACACGCTGGCCCGGGGATCGGTCACGCCCCAGGGCAGGTTCATCAGCAGCCACAACAGGGTGGAAATGCCCACGATGACCGTGCCGGCCTGGACCACGAAGGCCCGCACCTGCTGGCTCACCTGCCGGCCGATGACCCGGGCGTTGGGCCAGTGGTAGGGCGGCAGTTCCAGCACGAAGGGCGCGGGCGGCTCCGCGGGCAGCAGCACCCGTTGCAGCAGCCACGCGGAGCCCAGGGCCACAGCCAGGCCCAAAAGGTACAGTCCCCACACCACCCACACGGTGGCCGGGCCGAAGAAGGCCAGGCCGAAGATGAGGTACACGGGCAGGCGGGCCGAGCAGGACATGAACGGGATGACCAGCGCGGTCACCAGCCGGTCCCGGTGGCGCTCCAGGGTGCGGGTGGCATAGACCGCGGGTACATTGCAGCCCAGGCCCAACAGCAGGGGCAGGAAGGCCTTGCCGTGCAGCCCGAAGGCCCGCATGGCCCGATCCATGACGAACGCGACCCGAGCCATGTAGCCGCTGTCTTCCAGCCAGGCCAGGAAGAGGTAGAGCAGCACCAGGCCGGGCAGGAAGGTCATCATGCTGCCCACGCCCGCGACGATGCCGTCCACCACCAAGGAGCGCAACCACAGGGGCGCGTGGGCCAGGTCCAGCAGCCACAGCAGCCCGTGGCGCACGGGGCCCTGGAACAGGCCCTCGGTCCAGGTGATGAACGGGTCGGCCACATTGACCACCAGGTGGAACACCAGGAGCATGACCAGGAAGAACAAGGGCAGGCCCAGCCAGCGGTGGGTCACCAGCCGGTCCAGGGCCTGGGAGACCGCGAAGCGGGCCGCGCGGCGGGGGGTCACGGCCGCGCGCAGCAC
>JAADEN010000216.1 GCA_013153375.1 Chloroflexota bacterium
CGTGGGCTTCGGCCACGCACGCGGCCTGCAGGGTACGCGCGCCCTCGACCTCGACCACGCACACCCGGCACAGGCCCGGCGGCGTGAGGGCCTCATGGTAGCACACGGTGGGCACTTCCCGGCCCGCGGCCTGCGCGGCCTGCAGCAGGGTGCTGCCCGCGGGCACGGTGACCTCGCGGCCGTCGATGGTCAGGCGGATGGACTCGGCCATACGGACCTCCTATCACTCTTCCTCGAACGCGCGGCCCAGCCCCGCGGGCGGGGTGACCTGCAAGGCGCGCAGGATGCGCGAGATGAAGTGTCGCGCGTCGGGCGGCAGGCCGGCCAGGGTGCGCTTCATCCACTCGGTGTTGCCGATGTTGACCAAGAGCAGGGTCAGAATCATCAGCGGGAAGGGCGCAACCTGCAACACCTGGGTGGGCACGCCGGGCAGGTACGGCTGCACCACCAGGCTCAGCCACTGCAACAGCGCGAACATGTACGCGCCGGCCGCGCCCCGCAGCGGGTTCCACGCGCCGAAGATGGTCAACGCCAGCGCGATCCAGCCGATGCCGTCCAGGCCCGAGATGGTGCCCTTCCAGCCAGCCTTGACGCTGAGGGAATAGGTCGGCCCGGCCAGGCCCACCAGCATACCGCCCAGCACCGTATAGATGAAGCGCTGCAGGCGCACATTCGCGCCCCGGGCGTACGCGGCCGCGGGGCGTTCGCCCAGGCCCTGCAGAATCAGCCCCGGGCGGGTCTTATAGACCCAGAACCAGGTGACGAAGATGAGCACGATGCTCAGATAGGTCAGCGGGTCGTGGTCGAAGAGCAACTCGCCCAACACGGGGATCTTGCTCAGGCCCGGGATGGGCATGACCGGAACCCGGGGGCCCTGTTTGCCCACGAAGGGATTGCCCAGATAATAGGAAAGGTCCCGGGTGAACAGGGCCAACACGAAACCCACGGCCACCTGGGACTGCTTCAAGGTCAAACTGGTGAAGGCCACCAAAAAGGCCACCGCGCCGCCGATGAGCATGCCCACCAGGAAGCCCAGCCACAGGCTACCGGTAGTGAGCGCGGCGACGAAGCCGCCCATGGCCGAGAGCAAAATGGTCCCGTTGACCGAGAGGTTGATGACCCCGGCCCGTTCGGTGAGGGTTTCCCCCAGGGTGGCGAACACCACCGGGGTTGCCATTGCAACGACGCCAGCCAAGCCGGTGAGAATGAGGTCCCAACTCATGGACATACTCCCGCGCGAATCAGGATGCCGCGGCTCGGGCCCGCCGACGCATGACCGTGCGCCGCAGGCCCTCGGTGAACAGGAAGGAGAACACCAACGCGCCCTGGATCACGCCCGCGAGGCTGGAATCCAGGGACAGCACGATGGGCAACTGGATGCTGCCGATGTTGATGGCCGCGAAGAACAGCGACACCAGCGGCGCCCAGGTGGGGTCGTAGTTCACCAACATACAGACCAGCAACCCCAACCAGCCGTAGCCGCTGGAAATGGCCGGGATGAGGCGATGGTACACCGCGGTGACCTGCACCGCGCCGGCCAGGCCCACCAGCGCGCCGCCCAGGCCAAAGGCCAGCAGCATGTACCGGCCAGGTTGCATGCCCATGAGCCGCGCGGCCCGAGGATTGTTCCCCACGGCTTTGAGGCGCAGGCCAAAATAAGTGCCTTTGAGCAACAGATAGGCCACGGCCATGCCGCCCAGACCGATGGCCAGGGCCACGGGGCTCAGGCGGGTGTTGCCCAAAGTGGGCAGGTGCAACTCGGGCGGGAAGGGCTCGGTGCCGCTCATGGAGCCGATGCCCGGGCGCTTCCAGGGGCCGAAGATGAGCCACAGCACGATGGTGGTGGCCACGAAGTTCATGCCCAGGCCGCCGAAGATTTCGTTCACCCCGCCGTAGGTGCGCAGCAGGCCCACCAACAGCGCCCACAGCGCGCCGCCCACCGCGCCGGCCACGATGCCCAGGGTGAGGATCAGCGCGGGCGGGTAGCCGCTGCCCTGCAGCGCGCGCAGCACCCAGGTGGTGAACACCGCGCCCATGACGATTTGGCCTTCCACGCCGATGTTCCACAGGCCCGCGGCAAAGGTGATCAACAGCCCGGCCGCGGCCAGCAGCATGGGAATCCAGGCCACGAGCACATCCGCGACCTTGCTCCACGAGATGCCGCCCTGGGATGGCGTGGAAAACGCGCCCCGAAAGATCAGCCCCAGCACCTCCCAGGGCGGGGTTTCGGGACTACTGATCCAGATGATGAAGGAGGTCAGCGCCAGCGCCAAAAGCACCGCGCCGCCCCGGTAGAGCACGGTTTCGCGCCAGGTCATGTGGTCGTTCATGCTGCTTTGCCCTCAGTCTGCGGTTCGGTGATCGCATCGTTGGCCACCCGGTCGAAGCCGTAGCCGCCGATGAGTTGGCCCAGTCGCTCTACATCCAACTCCTCCGCGGGCAAGGGCCGCGAGACCCGCCCGCCGAAGAACACCAGCACCCGGTCGCTGTAGTTCAGCAGTTCTTCCAGGTCCGAGGACATGAAGAAGATGGCCGTGCCCTTGCGGCAGCGGTCCTTGAGTTTGCGCCAGATCCACAGCGCGGACTCCAGATCCAGCCCCCGGGTGGGATGCTCCATGAAGATCAGGCGCAAATCGGGCCGCATGAGGGCCAGCAGCAGGCGCTGCTGGTTGCCGCCCGACAGCGCGCGGGCCGGGGTCTCGGGCCGGCCGCGAATGGAGAAGTTCTCGATGGCCTCCTGGGCCCAGGCCCGCATCTGCTCCGCGTTGAGCAAGAAGCCCGTCTGCTCGCGCGCCAGGGCCACATGCTCGGCGATGGTCAGATCGGGGAACAGGCCCTCGGTCATGCGGTCCGCGGGGATGTAGGTCGCGCCGGCCTTGTGGAAGTCCAGATAGGGCCGGCCGGTCATGTCCTGGCCCAGGAAGCGCACCGTGCCGCCCGTGGGACGGATGAGCCCGGCCGCGGCCCGCAGCAGGCGGCGCTGCCCGCTGCCTTCCATGCCGGCCAGACCGATCACCTCGCCGGCCCGAATGTCCAGCGTCACCCCGCGGATGTGCAGGCGATGGTCTTCCACGGCCAGGTCGCGCAGTTCCAGCACCGGCTCACCCAGAGGAACCGGTTCGGCCCGGCCCACGGTGATGACCTTGCCGAACATCATTTCCACCAGGCGGTCCAGATCGTAGGGCGCCTGAGCCTCGCCCACCAACTCGCCGCTGCGCAGCACGGCCACCCGGTGGCACAAAGCCTGCACTTCTTCCAGTTTGTGGGTGACGAAGATGATGGTCCGGCCTTCGTCGGCCAGCCGCCGCAACGCAGCAAAGAGTTTCTCCCGTTGCTGCGCGCTGATGCCCGTGGTGGGCTCGTCGAAAATCAGCACCCGCGCGCCCAGCCACAGCAGGCGCACGATCTCCAACTGCTGCCGTTCGCCCACGGTCAGCGTGTCCACATACGCGTCCGGGTCCAGGGAGAACCCGAACTGCTGGCTGATGGACAGCAGCGCCTGCCGGGCGTCCTCTTTGTCGGGCAGCAGACCGCCGGGACTACCGGCCACGAAGTTGTCCAGGACCCGCATGGGCGGAAAGTCCAGCGGATCCTGGTGCAACATGCCGATGCCTTGGCGGAGCGCGTCTGCGGGTGAGCGGAAGGAGACGGGCCGACCGTCGAGGCGAATCTCGCCCCGGTCTGGTCGGATGAACCCTGACAGAATCTTCATCAAGGTGCTCTTACCGGCACCGTTCTCCCCCAGCAGGCCCTGGATGGTGCCCGCTGGGATGGTCAGCGTGATGCCCCGGTTGGCGTGCACGGGGCCAAAGAATTTGTGGATGTCGCGCAGTTCTACCTGCATGGACGGCCTCGCGTGATGGATGGTCGGAACCGATGGGACAGGGCCGAAGTTGCAGGCGATTATACCACTGTTGAGGCCGGTTTCTACCGCGTGACCGACGATTTTTGGTCCGTCGAGGCCGCGTTTTCACGGCCCTGCGCGTCGGGGGCCGGGGTCGTCTCAGGGGGAACCCGCTCCGCGGACGGCCCGGACGCGTCGCGCAGGCGCACCCACACCTGATGCCCCGGCTGCCGCTGGAAGGGCCTGGGCACGGGGTAGGCGTACGGCTCGGCCAGTTCCCACGCGTAGAGGGGCTTGTCGCCCGCGTACGACCGCAAGAAGCGCGGGTGGGCCAGGTGCTTGTCGTAGTGGGCCTCCAGTTCGTCCACGGTGAAGGGGCCCTGCACCCCGCGAATCTCCACCGTGCCCAAAACCTCGTTCCCCCGCAGCACGGCCACCCGCCCCCGCACCCGGGTGGGATGCTTGCGCAACTCCCACACCTTGCGGCCCTGGACGATGTGGCTGGCGTAGGGCTCCCGCACGAAGAAGCCCCGCTCGGGCAGCGCGTCCAGGCGGTAGAAGGTGCCGTAGCCCACCGCGTACACCGCATCGGGCTCCAGCGCGGGCAGGAGTTCGGGGCGGTGCAGCACCAGCACCAGGGCCAGCCGCTGCTCCCGAACCAGACGCGCCAGGCGACGGGCCACCCGCTGCGCGGTGCGGGGATCCAGCGAGGCCGCGAATTCGTCCAGCAGCAGCAGGTTGGGCCGCCGGGCCAGCAGGTGGGCCAACTGGGCCCGGGCCTTCTGCCCGGTGGACAGTTCGGCGTAGGGCGCGCGGTAGAGCACCGCGTCCGCGATGCCCACCGCATTGAGCAGTTCCACGGCCTCGGCCTCGTCGCCCAGCAGGCGATAGAGGACCTCGGCCAGGGGCTGGTCGCCGAAGTCGGGCTCGATCTCGCCGGGCAGCAGGGCCTCGGCGCGCGCGTCCGCGGGCACCCGCACCTGCCCCGCGTCGGGCCGGTAGCGGTCGTCGTCCAGGCCCCGGGCCGCGCCGTACAGCAGCCGCAACAGCGTGGTCTTGCCGCTGCCCGACGCGCCCAGCAAGACCACCACCTGCCCGGCCCCCACGGAGAAGTTCACCCGCCGCAGCACTGTCTTTTGAATCACCCGCTGCCGCACGCCAAAGGCTTCCAACAGCCGCCGCACCGGAGGCGAGAGCGCGCTCAGGTCCAGGCGGTTGGTGTAGGCCTTGGACACTTCCTCCACGCGCACGGGCTCGGGCAAGGGCCGGGCCGCGTGATAGCGGGGCCGGTAGAGCCGGCCGCGGTGCTGCCGGGCCACGGGGTCGGTGCGCAAGAAGCGCTCGATGGCCTCCCGAGCCTCGGCGGTCAGGGGATAGTACAGCACGGGCCGGCCGCTGGCTGTATCCCACAAGTAGCGAAAGCCCACCTTCTCCATGAAGGGGTTGTAGCGGGCCATCATGGCCACGGTCTCCAGCGCGGCCTTGGGGACGCGCATGTCGGGCACCCAACGCTCGGACATCCAGCGCAGGGCCAGCCGCAGGGCCAGTTGCCCCAAACCGTCGGCCCGATAGTCGGGGTGCACCACCACCCGGGCCAGCCGGGCCACAGGCGAGCGGGCCTGGGCCAGGGCCTCGGCCTGGGCCTCCCACCAGTCCCGGCCCTCGGCCCGAGGGTGGAAGGGGTGCGCGAACCACTCGGGCGGGAACACCCGCTGCCGGATGTTCTTTTCCACCGAACCGTTGGGCAGGCGGCGGTGCATGAGGGGCAGCGGCGGATCGAGGCGCACATAGGCCACGAAGCGGGGCTCGTAGGGCTGCCGCTCGGCCAGTTCCAGCACCAAAAAGCGGCTGGCCCGGGTCGCGCTCTTGAGGTCGTGAAAGCGCATGGGCCGCCCGCACCGGGGACAGTTGGGCCGGGCGTTGGCCTCGTGGTACAGATGGCAGGTCTCGCAATACCAGCGGGCCAGCAGGTCCTCGTCCGAGGCGTAGTGGTACTGCTCCAGGTCCACGATGGCCGCGTAGTCGTGCTCGTACTGGGCCTCGCGGGCCAGCACGGTGTAGGTGTAGAGGGGCCGGTCGTGGACGGGACTGGTGCGCTCCAGCGTGGCGGTGGTGCGCCACAAGGGCCAGATGGGCACCGCGGCCGTCAGGCGATAGTTGTCGAAGGTGATGGCTTCGGGGTCGTCCAGGGCCAGGTCCAGGCGCTGGTCGGGACGCAACCATTGGGCCACGGTGCCGGTCATGGGCAGCCGATAGGTGCGGCCCGCGTCGTCCGCGGCCACGACCCAGCCCGCGTAGCGATACCGCGGCCGGGGGATGTGGACCTGCTGCACCCGTACGGGCAGCGTGGGCGTCGAAGTCGGGTCGGACATGGGGGCCTCCGGGACAGGGGTCAGGGGTCAGGGGTCAGCGGTCAGTAGTCAGCGGTCAGCCGGTGGGACAGTCGGCAGTCGGTAGTCGTCAGTCGTTTGTTTTTGTGTCGTCCGGAAAAAGGTTGACAGTTTAGGTCCCTCCCGCACCTTCGCAGGAGGTACAATCATGGCCCTTCCACGC
>JAADEN010000125.1 GCA_013153375.1 Chloroflexota bacterium
GCCCGGCGGCAGGTCCGCGGTCAGGCCGTAGCGCACCAGCACGGCCCACGCGTCCGTGTAGGTGCTGGGGTCGGGCGCGGTGGGGCCCGACGCGATGACGCTCAGGTCGTCGCCCAGCACATCCGAGAGCACCAAGGTGAGCACCGTCGCGGGCGCGGCCCAGCGGGCCAGACCGCCGCCTTTGACCCGATCCAGATGCTTGCGCACCGCGTTGATCTCGTGGATGGTCGCGCCGCTGGCCAGCAGGGCCTGGGTCACGGCCTGCATGTCGGCCAGGGTCACGCCGGGCACGGGCCAGGTGAGCAGCGCGGAGCCGCCGCCCGAGAGCAGCACCAGCACCAGGTCGTCGGGCCCGGCCGCGCGCAGCAGGCGTTGGGCAACTTGCGCGGCGGCCACGCCGCGCGTGTCGGGTACGGGATGGCCGGCCTCGCGCACCGTCACCCGCTCCCACGCGGGGCCCGCGTAGCCGTCCTTGGTCACCACCAGGCCCTGGGCCACCCGATCGGCCAGGATTTCCCACGCGGCGCGGGTCATGGGGTAGGCCGCCTTGCCCACGCCCAGCAGGAAGACGCGGCCCCGGGCCAGGTCGTGGGTGAACGCGGGTTCCGCGGCGCCCGCGGGCCCCACCCGGAGGGTGTCCCCCACCCGCTGTAGGTGGGTCCGCACCGCGGCCCCCGGCTCTACCGCGGCCAGGGCCGCGCGCAGCACCGCCTCCACCGGGGCCGCGTAAGGCCCCAAAAAGTCCAATCCAGAGATCACGCGCTTCGTCACCTTTACCGTTCAGGGGTCGCGACTCTATTATAAGAGAGGTGTTGTACCATCCTGAAACGCCAAGGAGGACCCTCGGAAGCGCGCCGGGTGCCGATGATGGTGGCCGTGGGTCGTCCTTTTTCTTTTCGCCCGTTTTTCGAGGAGGTCGTTTATGGCCAAGATCACCCGTGAAGAGGCCCTGGCCTACCACAAGTTGGACGGACGGCCGGGCAAAATCGAGGTCAAACCCACCAAGCCGCTGAGCACGCAGCGGGATCTGTCGCTGGCTTATTCCCCGGGGGTGGCCTACCCGGTGCTGGAGATCGAGAAGGACCCCGAAGCCGCGTACGAATACACCACCAAGGGCAATCTGGTGGCCGTGATTTCCAACGGCACCGCGATTTTGGGCCTGGGCAACCGGGGCGCGCTGGCCTCCAAGCCGGTCATGGAAGGCAAAGGGGTGCTGTTCAAGCGCTTTGCGGACATCGATGTGTTCGACATCGAAGTGGACACCACGGATCCCGACGAGTTCATTCGGGTGGTAGCGGCCATCGCGCCCACTTTCGGGGGCATCAATCTGGAAGATATCAAGGCGCCGGAGTGCTTCTACATCGAAGAGAAACTCAAGGAGATGCTGGACATCCCCGTGTTCCACGATGACCAGCACGGCACGGCCATCATTTCGGGCGCGGCCCTGCTCAACGCGCTGGAGTTGGCGGGCAAGAAGATCGACGAGGTGAAGATGGTCATCTCGGGCGCGGGCGCGTCGGCCATCGCCTGCGCCAATCTGGCCATCAAACTGGGCGTGCGCAAAGAGAACATCATCATGGTGGACAGCCGGGGCGTGATCTACAAAGGCCGCAAGGAGCGCATGAACCCCTACAAGGAGCAGTTCGCGGTCGAGACCGACGCGCGCACCCTGGCCGACGCGATGAAGGGCGCGGATGTGTTCTACGGCCTGTCGGTGGCGGGTATCGTGACGCCCGAGATGGTCAAGAGCATGGCCGAGAACCCCATCATCTTCGCCATGGCCAACCCCGACCCCGAGATCCCCTACGAGGTGGCCAAGGAAGCCCGCCCCGACGCCATCATCGCCACGGGCCGCTCGGACTATCCCAACCAGGTGAACAATGTGCTGGGCTTCCCGTTCATCTTCCGCGGCGCGCTGGATGTGCGGGCCCGGGCCATCAACGACGAGATGAAACTGGCCGCGGCCTACGCGCTGGCCGCGCTGGCCAAGGAGGATGTGCCCGACAGCGTGCTGCGGGCCTACGGCCTGGAGAGCCTCAAGTTCGGCCCCGAGTACATCATCCCCAAGCCTTTCGACCCGCGCGTGCTGCTGTGGGTGGCCCCCGCGGTGGCCAAGGCCGCCATGGAGACGGGCGTGGCCCGCAAGCACATTGACCTGGACGAATATCGCGAGCAACTGGCCCTGCGTCTGGGCAAGGGCGAGCACATCCGCCACTTCTTCATCAACAGCGCCAAGCAGGTCAAGCCCACCAAGCGGGTGGTGTTCGCGGAAGGGGAGGAGGAAAAGATCTTGCGGGCCGCGGCCCAGGTGCAGGAAGAGGACATCGCGCACCCCGTGCTCATCGGCCGCGAAGGGGTCATCCAGGAGAAAATCCAGCGTCTGGGCCTGCGCCTGGAGCCTACCATCGTGGATCCCGAGACCTGGGAGCGCAAGGACGAGTACGCGCGCGCGCTGTACGAACTGCGTCAGCGCAAGGGCGTGACCCTGAAGCGGGCCTACAAGTTGCTGCACGACCCCAATGTGCTCGCGCCCATGATGGTCTATATGGGCGACGCGGACGCGGCCGTGTCGGGCCTGACCTACGAATACCCCGAGGTCATCCGGCCCGCGCTGCAAATCCACCACACCGCGCCGGGACGCCGCCTGGCCGCAGGCGCTTACATCATGATCGTGGGCAAGAAGGTGTACATCTTCACCGACGCCACGGTCAACATCGATCCCAGCGCGGAGGACCTGGCCGACATCGCGCTGCTGGCCGCGGACTTCGCGCGGCAACTGGGCCTGGAACCGCGGGTCGCGCTGCTGTCCTTCAGCAACTTCGGCAGCACCCGCCATCCCATGAGCGAGAAGGTGCGCCGCGCGGTGGACATCATCCGCGACAAGGCCCCCGACCTGCCCGTGGACGGCGAAATGCAGGCCGACACCGCGGTGGTGCCCGAAATCGTGGAGGAACGCTACCCCTTCAGCCGGGTCAAGGACGCCAATGTGCTGGTCTTCCCGGACCTGGAGGCGGCCAACATCGCGTACAAACTGCTGGCCCGGCTGGGCAAGGCCGAGGCCATCGGGCCCATCCTGCTGGGCATGGGCGCGCCCGTGCATGTGCTGCAGACGGGCGACCAGGTGCGGGACATCGTCAACATCGTGGCCGTGGCCGTGCTCGACGCGGCCCGCCGCGAGCAGCAGCAAGCATAGCCAGGACGCGGTATAATGACCGGCAGGGGCGGTCCGCGGACCGCCCCTGTGCGTCTTGACCCCTTGCCCGCTCTCGGAGGAACATCATGGCCACTTTGCTCGTGCGTCACGCGGACCTGCTGGTCACCATGGACGACCAACGCCGGGAGATCCCCGACGGCGGTCTGTTCATCCGCGACGGCTTCATCGAGGCCGTCGGCCCCACCGCGGACCTGCCCGCCACCGCGGACGAGGTGCTGGATCTGCGGGGCTACATCGTCGCGCCGGGGCTCATCAACACCCATCACCACTTCTATCAGACCCTGACCCGTGCGGTGCCCGGCGCGCAAGACGCCAACCTGTTCCAATGGCTCAAGACCCTGTATCCCATCTGGGCCCGGATGCGGCCCGAGCACATTCGGGTGTCCACCCAGTTGGCGCTGGCGGAACTGGCCCTTTCGGGCACCACCACCGCGTTCGACCACCTCTACATCTTCCCCAACGGCAGCCGCCTGGACGACGAAATCGAAGCCGCGGCCCAGGTGGGCCTGCGGCTGCACGCGTCCCGGGGCTCCATGAGCCTGGGCGAGAGCAAGGGCGGCCTGCCGCCCGACAGCGTGGTCGAGGACGAGGACTTCATCCTGCGGGACTCCCGGCGCCTCATCGAGCAGTATCACGACCCCCGGCCGGGCTCCATGTTGCAAATCGTGCTCGCGCCCTGCTCGCCCTTCAGCGTGACCGCGGACCTGATGCGCCAGTCCGCGGTCCTGGCCCGGGAGTACGGCGTGCGCTTGCACACCCACCTGGCCGAGACCGAGGACGAGGAGGTCTTCTGCCTGGAGACCTTTGGCAAGCGGCCCGTGGAATACATGGAGGAACTGGGCTGGTTGGGGCCGGATGTGTGGTTCGCGCATTCCATCTATGTGCAGGCCCACGAAATCGAGAAGTACGCGGCCACGGGCAGCGGCGTCGCGCATTGTCCCACCTCCAACATGCGCCTGGGCTCGGGCATCATGCCGCTGTACGAGATGCTCATGGCCGGGGTGAAGGTGGGCCTGGGCGTGGACGGCTCCGCGAGCAACGACAGTTCCCACATGCTGGCCGAGGTGCGGCAGGCCATGCTGCTGGCCCGGGTGCGCTCGGGCGTGCTGGGCTTCTCCCGCAGCGGCAGCGGCGCGCCGCCCCTGCTCAGCGCGCGGCAGGCCCTGGAACTGGGCACTCGCGGCGGCGCGGCCGTCCTGGGTCGGGACGACCTGGGCGCGCTGGCCGTGGGCAAGGCTGGCGACTTCTTCGCCGTGCGCCTGGAGCGCCTGGAATACGCGGGCGCGCTGCACGACCCCGTGGCCGCGCTGGTGCTGGCTTCGCCCGTGCAGGTGGACTACACCGTGGTGGCCGGCCGGGTGGTGGTGCGCGACGGCCATTTGACCACCCTGGATCTGCCGCGCCTGATTCGGACCCACAACCGCCTGGCTCAGGAACTGCTGGCCTGAGCCTTTGGCCCTGAAAACGCACCTCAAGCCCCAGGCCGCGGTACGCGCCGCGGCCTGGGCGTCTTTAACGCCCCCGGGACCGTGCGGAGTCGCGCCGCGGCGGCCCGGCCGCGCGCGGGCCGAAAGCCCTTCCTCCCCAGGCCAACCCCGCGGCGCGGCGTTCATGGCCTCGGACGCGCGGAAGGGTGCTATACTGAAGTTGAGGCTCCTTCTACAACCTGGAGGCTGGCACGGGGTACAAGGGGAAATCGCTTCTGTACGGAACGGCGCCGGTCGTACTGGCGCGTCTTTTGGCAAAGGAGGATTTCCGTGAGATTCCTGAGTGTCGCGCTTTTTCTGTTGCTGGGGTTGGGTTTGGGTGCTCGGAACGCCCGCGTGGAGGCCGCGGCGCCGTTCCAGGAGGAGTTCCCCCAATCGCAGGCCTGGGCCCGGGCCACGCCCTCGGTGGTCTGGTGCGGCGATCGCGCCACCCTGGAGGTGCACATCGTCGGGCGTAGCGATGTGGTCGGCGTGCAACTGACCAATCGCGGCGAAACGGATCGCTTCACTTTGTACGACGACGGCACCCACGGCGACCCCGTGGCCGGCGACGGGGTGTTCACCCTGGCCGACGCGCAACTGTATTGCGACCCGCGCCGCCTGGAAGCCTCGGGCGGCACGGGGCTCTGGGTCGGTTTTCTGCGCGTGCGCTTGCGAGACGGCCGCGAGTTGGGGAACAACTACGGCCTGCAAGTGGGCCTGGTGCATCCCCGCTATCGGGGGACTTTTCAGGTGCACGACTTCGGCCAGGGGCTCTCGGCCACGGCCTACGCGTTCTTCATCCAGGACGCCCACCACGAGGTCTTCGACCATTACCCTGTGGCCACGGTGTATTGCGGCAAATCGAACTTCGCGGCGTACCGCAAACTGTACTCGGTGCTTCCCGACGCTTTCGATTTCGCGGTGGTCATGCCCGGGGAGCAACTGGTGCGGCCCGGCGACTTCGCGGAGAATGTGCCCTACGAGGTCGGGGTTTCCAACCAGGTGCGCCACATTGGCATGCCCATCTTCGACCACACCGCGCGGTTCGGTTCGGCCGGGCGGTTGAAGGCCGCCATCTACCTCTCCTTCGCCTCGCTGGACATCTTCGACCACGAGATCGCGCACACCTGGGGCGCGGGTTTGGGGGCCGACCTGGGCCTGATCCAGGAAGGGAAAGCCGGACGCTTCCATTGGAATGCGCTCAGCGACATTGGCGGGCAGTTGGGAGCCTATTACTTCGCCCCCAATGGCGAGGTCGGCCACTTCGCCTACAATGGCGACGACACCTGGCGCTGGGTGCCCAACACCACGGTGGAGCCGTACGCGCCGCTGGAACTCTACATGATGGGGCTGATCCCGCCGGAGGAGGTGCCGCCGGTGCACATCCTGCAAGACCCCGACCTGAGCGACCCCGAGCACATCACCGCGGCCGCGGTGCGCACGGTCACCATCGAGGAGATCATGGCGGCCGAAGGGGGGCCGCGCGAGCCGGCCTATCCCAACACGCCGCGCGCGTTCAACCTGGCCTTCATCGTGGTGCAAGAAGGGCCCTTCGACGAGGCCGCGTACGCCTTCTTTTCGCTGCTGTCCCAGCGGTTGACGAGCCACGAGCCGCCTCAGCCGCACTCTTCCCTGGCCCCCTTCTATTGGGCCACGGGCGGGCGGGCCACCCTGGACACCCGTCTC
>JAADEN010000060.1 GCA_013153375.1 Chloroflexota bacterium
CGGGCCCCATCGCGCCAGCATCGTCGCCACGGCCTCGGGATCGCGCACGGCCAGACTGCCCACCACCACCCGCTGCACCCCGCGTTCCAGCCAGTAGCGCGCGGCCGCCACGCTCCGCACGCCGCCGCCCCACTGCACCGCGGCCCGATAGCGGGCCGCGCGCGCCAGGATCGCGTCCAGCGCGGCCCGATTGGCCGCGTCGTCTTCGCCCAGCGCCGCGTCCAGATTGACCACATGCAGCCACGCGGCTCCGGCGTCCAACCAGCGCGCGGCCACCGTGGCCGGATCCGTCGCGAACACCGTCTCGCGGTCCGGGTCGCCCTGCCACAGACGCACCACCCGCCCGTGGCGCAAGTCAATCGCGGGGTAGAGCACGAACTCGGCCATCTGCGCCTCACGGAGCGAAACGCAAGAAGTTCGTCAGCAGCCGCAAGCCCACCCGTTGACTCTTTTCAGGGTGAAATTGCACGCCGAACAACGGCCCTCGCTGCACCATGCTGGCGTAGTTCAAACGCCCGAAGTCGGTGCGGGCCACGACGACCTCCTCCTGCGCGGGGCGGCAGTAATACGAATGGTTGAAGAACACATACGCGCCCGGCGGGATGCCTTCCAACAAAGGCGACGGACGCAGCGGATGGATTTGGTTCCAGCCCGTATGGGGCACTTTTTCGCCCACATCGGCCGGAAAGCGCACCACCTCGCCGGGCAACAGGCCCAGGCCCCGATGGGTGCCCATCTCGTGCCCCACCTCGAACAGCGCCTGCATTCCCACGCAAATGCCCAGCATGGGCACGCCCCGGGCCACGGCCTCGGTCACGGCCTGATCCAGCCCCGGCGTGCGCAGGCCCTGCATGAAGTCGCCGAACGCGCCCACGCCCGGCAACACCAGCCGCGGCGCGCGGCGCACCACTTCGGGATCCTGCGTGACCACGACCCGCGCGCCGACCCGGGTGAGGGCCTTGCGCACCGAATGCAAATTGCCGCTGCCCGCGTCGATGAGCACCACTTGCGGGGCCGCTGAAGCCATAGAGCACCTCCGAGCCTGACATGCGGCGGAATTATACCCGCGCCAACGCGCAACGGGCCGGGGATCTTCCCGCGGCCCGGTCGGCTTTGAGGGGGAAAGGGCTCCGCGAACGGCCGGCGCGCGGGCCTCAGGCTTGCGGTTCCTCGAAAAATAGCGGCCACCGCCGCGGGTTCAGTTCGTGGAACAGGCCATAGACTTTGTAGAACACCTCGTCCACATTGGGCTTGGAGAAGTAGTCGCCGTCGAAGCCGTACGCGGGCCGGTGCGGCCGCGCGGGCACGGTCAGCGGCGGCGAATCGAGCCACTGGTAGCCGTCCTGCTTCTCCAGCACCTCCTGCATCATGTACGCGGTGGTGCCGCCGGGCACATCCTCGTCCAGGAAGACCACCCGGTTGGTCTTGCGCAGCGACTCGACGATGACGCCCCGCACATCGAAGGGCAGCAGGGACTGCACATCGATGACCTCCGCGTCGATGCCCACCTTGGCCAGATCCTCCGCGGCCTGGAGCACGATGCGCACCATCGCGCCGTAGGTCACCAGGGTGACATCCCGGCCGGGGCGCACGATCTCGGGCACGCCCAGGGGCACGGTGAACTCGCCCAGATTGGCCGGCAGTTTCTCCTTGAGGCGATAGCCGTTCAGCACTTCCACCACGATGCCCGGCTCGTCGCCCTGCAGCAGGGTGTTGTAGAAGCCCGCGGCCCGGGTCATGTCCCGGGGCACCAGCACATGCATCCCCCGCACCAGGTGGATGAGCCCGGCCATGAGGGAGCCCGCGTGCCAGATGCCCACCAGCCGGTGGCCCCGGGTGCGCACGATGACCGGCGCTTTCTGCCCGCCCGCGGAGCGCCACAGCACCGTCGCCAGGTCGTCGGACATGATTTGCAGCGCGTACAGCAGGTAGTCCAGGTACTGGATTTCGGCGATGGGCCGCAGGCCCCGCAGCGCCAGGCCGATGGCCTGGCCCAGGATGGTGGCCTCCCGGATGCCCGTGTCCATGACCCGCCACTTGCCGTACTTGGCCTGCAGGCCCCGGAAGGCCTGGTTCACGCCGCCCAGGTGCCCCACATCCTCGCCGAAGGCGATGACCCGCGGGTCGCGGCCCAGCACGAGGTCGAAGAATTTGTTGAGCACCTCGAACCCGGCCACCTCGGGCGCGTCGGGCGCGTAGGTGGGCTTGATTTCGGGCACCTGGGTGGCCGCGCTGGGCCACGGGCTGTAGAGGAAGGTGCCGTAGTCCTTGCGCCCGCCGGCCTCGACCCGCTTGCGCCAGCGGATGAGGGGCGCGCGCACGGCCTCGGGGGCTGCGCGCAGGGCCAGGAGCGCGCGGCGGGCGATGCCCAAGGTCTCGGCCCGGTAGGGCACTTCCAGGGCCTGAAGTTCGGCTTTGAGGGCCTGCAGCGCGTCCCGCGCGGCCGGGTAGCGGGCCGCGGCCTCTTCCAGCAGCCGCGCCAGTTCCGCGGCCTCTTGCTGGCGGGGCGCGACGAAGGCCGCGTGGGCCCGCTTGAGCGCCTTCCGCACCTCCCGCTTGGCCTCCTTTTCCAGCGTGTCCAGTTCCTCCTCGCTGGCCAGGCCCTGCTCCAAAATCCAGGCCCGAAAGCGGCGCAGGCCGTCGTGCTCGGCCTCCCATTCCAGCCGCTCCCGGGACTTGTAGCGGGTGTGGCTGCCCGAAGTGGAGTGGCCCGAGGGCTGCACCAGTTCCACCACATGCAAAATCACGGGGACATGCTCCGCGCGGGCGATGCGGCTGGCCTCTTGATAGACCTCCAGCAGCGCGGGGTAGTCCCAGCCCTTGACCTGGCGCACCTCGAAGCCCCGGTCGTCGGGCCCCTGGCGCTGGAAGCCCTGGAGCATCTGGTACAGGTCTTTGGTCAGTTGGTACTCGTTGGGCACCGAGATGCCGTACTCGTCGTCCCACACGGAGATGACCGCGGGCACCTGGAGCACGCCGATGGCGTTGAGGGTCTCCCAGAACATGCCCTCCGCGCAGGTGGCGTTGCCGATGCTGGCCCAGGCCACCTCGTCCCCGTTGCGGGAGAACTGGGTCAGGGCGTGGAGTTCGTCCAACTCCCGGTAGAGTTTGGAAGCCAGGGCCAGGCCCACCAGCCGGGGCATCTGGGAGCCCGTGGGCGACACATCCGCGACCACATTGTAGTGCTCGGTTTGGGGCTTCCAGGTGCCGTCGGGGTTGAGCAGGCGGGTGCCGAAGTGGTTGTTCATGTTGCGTCCGCCGCAGGCCGGCTCGTACTGCACATCCGCGTGGCCGTAGAGTTGGGCGAAGAACTGCTCCAGGGTGAGTTCGCCGATGGCCATCATGAAAGTCTGGTCGCGATAGTAGCCCGTGCGCCAGTCGCCCTTGCGAAACGCGCGCGCCCAGGCCAGTTGGGGCAGTTCCTTGCCGTCGCCGAAAATACCGAACTGGGCTTTGCCCAGCATGACCTCCTGATACCCCAACCGGCTGGCCTCCCGATTGAGCACCGCGAGACGATAGTCGTGGAGGATGTCGGCGCGGGAAAGAGCCAGTTTCTCCAAAACCTGTGGGAGCATACTACAAACCTCCTGGGAGGATGACCATCAAGCAAGGAGCAGGGAGCGGGGAGCAAGGAGCATGTTTAGCGTTTGGGGGCCTGGGCTTTGATTTTGCGGTAAAGCGCGTACACCATGCGGCGGATCTCCTCCAACTCGGCGGCCAGTTCGCGATGCAAGTCGGGGTTCAAATAAGCCAAATCGGCCGCCATTTGCAGGAAAGTGTCCACCTCGGCCACCGACCCCAGGGCGATGTCCAGATGCTGGGCAAACATCCCTTCGGTGCGCCGTCCGTGCCCTTCGGCGATGTTGGCCGGGATGGACAATGCCGCGCGGCGCAACTGGCTGGTCAGCCCATACACTTCACGCGGTGGAAAATGCTCGCTCACCTGGTAAATCCGCCGCGCCAGAGCCATGCTGCGCTGCCAGACCACCAGATCGCGATGCGACGGCATCCTGCCCATGACCGACCTCCCGCTTCTCGCTCCCTGCTTTTCGCTTCCTGCTCAAATATGGATCGCCTCCCCCAGCGCGACATGCGCGACCTCCATGAGCACTTCGCTCAGGGTGGGGTGCGCATGCACATTGCGCGCGATCTCCGCGGGCGTGATCTCCAGCATCCGGGCCAGGGTGAGTTCGGGCAGCAGTTCGGTGACCTCGGGGCCGATCATGTGCGCGCCCAGGATTTCGCCGTAGGTCTTGTCCACCACCAGTTTGATGAAGCCCTTGCCCTCGTTCAGCGCCAGGGCCTTGCCGTTGGCCTGGAACGGGAACTTGGCCACGGTGACTTCGTAGCCCCGCTCCCGGGCCTGGGCCTCGCTCAGGCCGAACGCGGCCACCTGGGGATGCCCGTACACCGCGCGAGGCATCGCGTCGTAGTCCAAGGGCTGGGTCTCGCGGCCGGCGATGGCCTCGGCCACCAGGATGCCCTGCGCGGAGCCCACATGCGCGAGCATCATCTTGGCCGTCACATCGCCGATGGCCCAAATACCGTCCACATTGGTGGCCATGCGCTCGTCCACCGCGATCGCGCCCCGCTCGGTGAGCCGCACGCCCACCTCCTCCAGGCCCAAACCCGCGGTGTTGGGTCGGAAGCCGATGGCCACCAAAGCCTGCTCGGCCTCCAGGGTGGTCGTTTCCCCCTTCTTGGTGTCGGTGACCGTCACCCGCACGCCCGCGTCGGTGGTCTCGATGGCCTCGACCTTGTGCCCGGTGAGCACCTGGATGCCCTGGCGTTTGTACTGCTTGCCCAGTTCCTGGCCCACCTCTTCGTCCTCCAGGGGCAGCAGGGTGGGCAGCATCTCCACCAGGGTGACCTGCGCGCCGTAACTGTGCCAGATGGTGGCGAACTCCACGCCGATGGCCCCGCCGCCGATGATGATGGCCGACGCGGGATGGTGGGTCTGCAGGATGGCCGGGCGGTAGGTGAGCACCCGCTGGCCGTCCACCTCCCAGCCGGGGGGCACGAAGGGCTGCGCGCCCGTGGCCACCACGATGTGGCGGGTCTCCAGGCGCACGGGCTCGCCGCCTTCCGTCGGCGTGACGAGCACCTCGCCGGGCCGGGTGAGGCGCGCGGTGCCCATGTGCACCTCGATGCCGTTCTTGCGCATCAAGAAGCCCACGCCCTTGGTCAGCCGCTGCGAGACGCGGCGGCTGCGCTTGACCGCGACCGCGTAGTCGAAGGCCAGATGCTCCACGCCCTGGATGCCGAAGGTCTTGGCCTCGGTGCGCAGGGTGCGCACCAGTTCCGCGTTCTTGAGCAACGCCTTGGACGGGATGCAGCCCACATTCAGACACACGCCGCCCAGCCATTCCTTGTCCACGATGGCCGTCTTGAGGCCCAGTTGCGCGGCCCGAATCGCGCCCACATAGCCCGCCGGGCCTGCGCCGATGAAGATGACATCGTACATGGTTGCCTCCTGATGAGTCGGGAGTCGTCTGTCGGCAGTCGGTAGGAGAGCAAGGAGCAAGAAGCAGGAAGCGGGGAGAAAGGCGGACGGCGCAGTGCGCACTGCGCACCGCGCCCCCCTACCCCTCCCACTCCTCCAACTGCCGCACAATGTCCTGCATGAACGCGTCCGCGACCGCGCCGTCCAGCACCCGATGGTCGAAGGTCAGGCTCAGGTAGGCCATGGGGCGGATGGCCAGCGCATCGCCCTCCAGCACCACCACCCGCTTTTTGATCGCGCCCACGCCCAGGATGGCCACATTGGGCTGGTTGATGATGGGCGTGCCGAACAGGGAGCCGTTGGTGCCGTAGTTGGTGATGCTGAATGTGCTGCCCGTGATCTCGTCGGGGTTCAGCCGCCCGGCGCGGGCCCGTTCGGTCAGGTCGTTCAGGGCGCGGGCGATGCCCAGCAGCGAGAGTTCGTCCGCGTTCTTGATGACGGGCACGATGAGGCCCTTGTCGCCCAGCGCGACCGCGATGCCGATGTGGATCACCTTGTGCAGCAGGATGCCGTCGTCGGTCCACGACGAGTTGACCAGGGGATGACGGCGCAGGGCCTGTGCCGCGGCCGCGACGAAGTACGCGGTGTAGGTCAGGCGCACGCCGCGGGCCGCGAATTCGGCCTTGTGCGCGGCCCGGTGGGCCACCACCCGGTGCAGGTCCGCCTCGTGGACGGTGGTCACATGGGGCGCGACCCGCTCGGAGAAGACCATGTGCTCCGCGATGCGCCGCCGGATGTTGGTCAGCGGCAGCAGTTCGTCGCCGGGCAGCACGGGCACGGGCTTGCTCACCAGGCCCTCGCCCGGCAGGGTGACGCGCGCGGCCTCGGGCGCGGGCTGCCCCGCGGGCCGCGGGGTCG
>JAADEN010000118.1 GCA_013153375.1 Chloroflexota bacterium
TGGCTCGCGGCCAGGGTGAGCCAGAAGGCCCAGGGGAAAGTCTCGGCGCGGCGCACAGCCTGGGTCCAGGCCCAGGCCAGCAACACCAGCAGCCCCAGGCTCACCAGCGCGCCTATCCACGCGCCGCCTGTGGGCCACGCGGCGCGCAGCACGGCTTGCAGCGTGCCGGGTGGGTTGTAGCCCGGAAAGCGCCGCAGTTCGCGCGCGTACTCGAACCACCAACGCGGGTGCCACAGGGTGGCCAGCCCGGCCAAAAAGGCCCAGGTCCCCAACAGCGACGCGAGCAGCCGCCTACGGCCTCGGCGCCAGGCCCACCACAGGGTGAACACGATGGGCAGCAAGGCCAGGTTGGGCTTGATGGCGCTCAGGGCCAGGGCCGCGCCCGCCAGGCCGTCCCGCTTGTGGTGCCCGGCCCACGCGGCCAGGGCCAGCAGGAAGGCCACCACGCCCACCGCGTTGCCGTTGATGAGGGTGCGCAGGCCGTGATACCAGGTCAGGGTGAAGAGCAGCAGCCCGGCCAGGGTCAGGGGCGCCGGACGCCAGCGCGCCAGGGCCAGACCCAGCCCCAGGGTGGCCACGAGGCACACTTCCAGCAAGGTCATCCACAGGGCCCGCGCCAGGGTGAAGTCCTGCACCCACGCGAAGGGCGCGAAGACGGGCACCGAATACAGGGGATAGACCACCCGCTGCTGATGCTCGTCGGGACGGGCCGGGCGGCCGTAGATGCGCATTTGGATCTCGTGCGCGACGGGGTCGGTGTACGGGCTGCGCCCTTCGAAGAGCACATGCCGCGCCGCGACCCAATGCACCAGGAAGTCGGTGCCGCCGGGATGGGCCCGCGCGTAGGCCCAATTGGCCACCGTGAGGGCCGCGACGGCCAATAGAATCAAACCCAGCCCCAGGACGCGTTGCCCGCGTTTCATCGCGCTTCCTCCGGCGCGGGCGGCGCGTACAGGTCGTACCCCACGAGCCCCAGAGTCCACAGGCCGAAGGCGCTCAGCAGGCCCAGGGAGACCTGGGGCGGCTCAGAGCCTTGGAAGAAGGCGAGAAACAGGGCCCAAGGCAGTATCAGCGCGGCCAGCCAAAGGCCGAGGCGCGGGCGCGTGGGGCGGGCGTTGATCCAGGCCCAGAGGGGCAGCACATACGCGACTTGAGCGGTGGTGTTGGTTTGGGGATGCAGCAGGGTCGTGATCCAGGCGGTGAGTGCGAGCCAGGTGACGCACCGACTGCGGCCTCGGCCCCAGCGCCAGCCGATCCACCCCCACAAGACCAGGGCCAGGCCGACCAGCAGCGCGAAGCCGCCAGCGCCCAGGGCGCGCTCGGCCCAGCGGGTCACCAGATTGGGCATGGTGTTGTCCTGCCAGTAGCGGTAGGTCTGTCGCACCCAGGCCGCGGGCCAGGTCGGCTGCCAAAGCATGGGGAGCGCGACGAGCAGGACCAGCGCGACGAGCAGGCCCCACAGAGCGCGTTGGGCGCGGTAGCGGACCGCGGCCCAGACGCCCAGCAAAGCCCAAAGGAGCCCTTCCTGCGGCTTGCCCAGCAGCAGCGCCAGCCCCGCGCCCCAGCCCGCGCCGACGCGGCCGCGGCGGCGTTGCCACCAGCCCCAGAGCAGCCAGGTGCCCTCGGTGATCCACAACGAATACTGCCCCAGCCACAGGTCGCGCAAGACGGGAAAGAAGAGCAGCAGCGTGGGCGCCATCCACGCCGGCAGGCGCGGGAAGGCCCAGCGGGCCAGGCCCAGGAGGGCCATGAGATGGAAGGCCAGCCAGGCCGCATAGGCCCAGTCGTAAGGCAGCCAGGCCCACGCCGCGAGGGGCACCACCGCGGACAGGGGATAGGCGAAGCGCACCTGATCCTCGTCGGGGCGGGCCGGGCGGCCGTAGATGCCTTGTTGACTGCGCTGGGTGACTTGAGGGCCATACGGATCGAGACCCTCGACGAAAGTGGCGCGGGCGCCCAGCCACACGGTCCAGAAATCCGCGCCCAGGATCGCGCCACGGCTCAGCGCGCGGTGAAGGCCCCAGGTCAGAGCCAGCCACAGGGCCCCCAGCAAGATCCCCGAGAGGAGCCACCTGCGCATCGCGGCCTCGGCCTCACATGCGGAACACACCGAAGCGGCCTTCCTGGTAGGGCGAGTGCAGCACCACATCTAAGGCCAGGCCCAGCACCGCGCGGGTTTCCACCGGATCCAGGATGCCGTCGTCCCACAGGCGGGCGGTGGCGTAGTAGGGGTTGCCCTCCCGCTCGTACTTTTCGAGGATGGGCGCCTGGAAGGCTTCGGCCTCCGCGCCTTCCAGGGGCGGCAGGCCCTCCCGCTCGCGCTGGTTGTTCTTCACCGTGAGCAGCACATTGGCGGCCTGCTCGCCGCCCATCACGCTGATGCGGCTGTTGGGCCAGGTCCACAGGAAGCGGGGCTGGTAGCCGCGGCCGGCCATGGCGTAGTTGCCCGCGCCGAAGGAGCCGCCGATGATGACCGTGATCTTGGGCACCGACGCGTTGGCCACCGCGTGCACCATCTTGGCGCCGTCCTTGGCGATGCCGCCGGCCTCGTACTCCTTCCCCACCATGAAGCCGGTGATGTTCTGCAAGAACAGCAGGGGAAAGCCCCGCTGCTGGCACAATTCGATGAAGTGGGTGCCCTTGAGCGCGCTCTCGCTGAACAGCACGCCGTTGTTGGCGATGATGCCCACGGGGTAGCCGTGAATGCGCGCGAAGCCCGTGACCAGGGTGGTGCCGTAGCGGGCCTTGAATTCCTGAAAGCGGCTGCCGTCCACCAGGCGGGCGATGATTTCGCGCACATCGTAGGTCTCGCGGAAGGTGCGGGGCAGGATGCCGTAGATTTGGTCCGCGGGGTACAGGGGCTCTTCGGGCGGGGCCAGATCCAAGAAGTCCACCCAGCGGGGTGCGGGGGAACGGCGCTCGGGCAGCGCGGCCACGATGCGCCGCGCGATTTCCAGGGCCTGCTCGTCGTTTTCCGCGTAGTGGTCCGCGACGCCCGAGATGCGGGTGTGCACATCCGCGCCGCCCAGTTCCTCCGCGCTCACCCGCACGCCCGTGGCGGCCTGCACCAGGGGCGGCCCGCCCAGGAAGATGGCCCCCGTGCCCTTGACGATGACAGCCTCGTCGCTCATGGCCGGCACATACGCGCCGCCCGCGGTGCTGTGGCCCATGACCACCGCGATCTGCGGGATGCCCTGCGCGCTCATGCGGGCCTGGTTGTAGAAGATGCGCCCGAAGTGCTGCGCGTCGGGGAAGACCTCGGCCTGCAAGGGCAGGAACGCGCCGCCCGAGTCCACCAGGTACACGGTGGGCAGGTGGTTCTCCGCGGCGATCTCCTGGGCCCGCAGGTGCTTCTTCACCGTCAGCGGGAAGTAGGTGCCGCCCTTGACCGTGGCGTCGTTGGCGATGATCATCACCGTGCGGCCGGCCACCTTGCCGATGCCGGTGACGATGCCGGCCGCGGGCACGGGGCCGTACGCGTCGTCGTACACGCCCCAGGCGGCCAGGGGCGAGAGTTCCAGGAAAGGCGTGCCGGGGTCCAGCAGCCGCCGGATGCGCTCGCGCACGAACATCTTGCCCTGCGCGGCGATGCGGCGGTGGTACTTCTCCGCGCCGCCCCGGCGCACCTGGGCCAGGCGCTGGTGCAATTCTTGCGCCAGGCCACGATGATACGCCTCGTTCTGACGGAACGCGGGGTCTTGAGGCTGCACGAAAGTGGGGAGGGGTTCGCCGATGGCCGTCATGGTGCTCCTGCCAGGGGAAAGGCGCGGCAGGCCGCGCGACCTGCTCGGGCGGTTCGGCTCGTTGTGGCGATTATACCATTCGTGTCGGGGGAACCATCGGTGACAGGGCCCGCGGCTCTTCTTGGAGGGATCTCCTGAACACGGCGCGGGCCCTGTCAGTCCTTCCCCCTAAAAAGTTCACGCCCCGGCCGCGGCCGGGGCGTGAACCTCGAGGCTACGCAGGATTGCGGATGATGCGCCAGACCTCCCGCCACGAGGGCTTGGGGCCGTACATCAGGACGCCGACCCGGAAGAGGCGCACGCCCACCCACAGGCTGAACAGCGCGCCCAGCGCGGTCAGCCCCACGGCCAGCGCGAAATCCCACCAGGGGATGGTGCCCACGCCCAGCCGCAGAATCAGGGCCGTGGGCGCGGTCAGCGGGAAGTAACTCAGGGCCCGCGCCAGGGCGCTGTTGGGGTTGAGGGTGATGAAGAAGTTCAGCATGTACGGGATGGCCGCGATCATGGTCACGGCCGCGGAGAATTGCTGGCTCTCCCGCAGATTGTTGCCCAAAGAGCCCAATCCCGCCATGAGCAGGCCGTAGGTCAGATAACTCAAGGGCATGACCAGCACCAGGGCCAGCACGAGTTGGGGATCAGGATGCCGCAGGGCCTGGGCGATCTGCTCGGCAAAGCCCCACAGCGCGGTCGCCTGCCGCGCGAGCAGCCGCGCGCTGGTGAGCCAAATCGCCACCTGGGTGAGGCCCAGCGCGCCCAACCCCAGCACTTTGCCCCACAGCAGTTCCAGCGCGGTGACCGACGAGAGCAGAATCTCGATGATGCGGCTCTCTTTTTCCTGGGTGACGCTGCTGAGCAGGTAGCCCGCGGTGGAGAACAGGGTGATGTAGAACAAGATGCTGAAGGTCAGGCCCACCATGAGGCGGGCGCCAGCCCCTTGGGCGGCCCCGGTCTCGCTCAAGACCACCATGCGCACCGGCGTATCCTCGAGCAAACGCTGCACCTGCTCGAAGGTGTAATGCTCCTGCAGTTCGGCGTAGGCCAGCAGGTTGCGGCTCATCCGCAGGGCTTGCTCGATGGCCGCCTGGCCGCTGAGGGTGTAGAGGGTGGCCTTCTCCTGGGGGTAATCCGGCGGGATGACCAGCAGCCCCAGGTAGCGCTCTTCCAGCACGCCCTGTCGGCCGCTTTCGAGGTCGCTGACCGCCACGAAGGGCTCGGGCAGAGAGGTGAAAAGGTGGGCCTGGTCCAGCACGGCCAGGGGTTTGTCGGATTCGCCCAGGAGCACGGCTCCCAGGTCCACCTGACCGTTGAGCGCCCGCACGCCCCAGAGGATGAGCGCACCCAGCAGGGGCAGGCCGAAGGAAGCGAAGAGGAACCCCTTACGGCGGAAGTGCGTGCGGTATTCGTAACTGGCAACGAGCAAGATGTTGCGCAGGTTCATGATTCCGCCTCCTCCGCGGGGGACGCAGCCGCCACGGCTTGCAAGAAGATGTCTTCCAGGGTCGGATACACCACGGCGAAGAACTCCACTTCGGCGCCCTGGCGCACCAGGTGCTCCAAAAGGGCCTGGGGCGACACGCCCGGCTGGGGCAGGACATACCACTTGCCGTCGCGACGGGTGGCCCGCCGCAAGGGAAGTCCTTCCGGCAGGGGCGCGTCGTCTTTCAGGCGCACCGCGACCTCGCCGCGGGCGAAGCGCCGCCGCAGCGTGTCCAGGTCTCCCTGGGCCACCAGCCGCCCCCGGTGGATGAGGGCCACTTCGTCGGCCAGGGCCTCGACATGCACCAGTTGGTGCGAACTGAGCAGCACGGTCTTGCCCTTTTGGCGTTGCTCGCGGATGAAGGTTTTGACCATCTGGACATTGACCGGGTCCAGGCCCTGAAAAGGCTCGTCGAAGATCAGCAGCGGCGGGTCGTGGAGCAGGGCGACGATCAGTTGGGCCTTTTGCTGCATGCCGTGGGAGAGTTCGTGGACCGGGCGGCGGGCCCAGTCGGCCAGGCCGAAGCGCTCCAGCCAGGCCAGGGCCTGCTGTCGGGCCTGGGCGCGCGACAAACCTTTGAGCGCGCCCAGATATTCCAGCACCTCCAGGAGGCGGGCGTGCCGATAGAGGCCGCGCTCCTCGGGCAGGTAGCCCACCAGGCGGCGCGCCGCGTGGGGCGGGCGGCCGAACAGGCGAACCTCGCCTTCGTCGGGGTGCAGGATGCCCATGAGCACCCGAATGATGGAGGTCTTGCCCGCGCCGTTGGGCCCCAACAGCGCGAAGATGCGCCCCTGGGGCACGGTCAGGCTGACTCCGTGGACCGCGGTGAAGTCGCCGTAGCGTTTCACCAGGTTGTGAATTTCGACGACCGCCGTCATCGTTTCCTCCTGGGTGTCCGGTGCCGCGGTGTGGATTCGGCGGCGAGAGGCGGTTTCCCCGATTTTTGGTCTATGCCGTAAACCTGTTGATGGAATTCTACACCCGCGCGGCGGAAAAGTCAAGCGCGGGCAGGCAGCGAAGCGGGGCGCGGCCGAAGGGTGCGGCGAAGCGGGGCAATGGGACTTGTCAGCCCGGCCCTGTAGTGGGCGAC
>JAADEN010000038.1 GCA_013153375.1 Chloroflexota bacterium
GCGATGTCGTTTTCATACAGCCCCACCCGGCCGAAGTCGCCCTGGCGGTACAGCGAGGGCAACGCATACAGTTTGAGCAAGATCAGCCCTGCGGGCGTCGCCACCGGAACCCGATGCCCCAGAAAGGCCACGGGTTGCACATACTCCCGGCGAACGCGGGCGAACAAGGGATGAGCGGTGAGCAAGAAGTCCACGCGCAGCCCGCGAAATTCGCCCCGCGCAAAATAACGATCGCGCTCGATGAGGCGCACCTCGGGGAGTTTGGTCAGGTCCTCCAGCGCGACGATGAGATCCAGGTCTTGCGTGTTGCGCCCTTCCACATAGTACAGTAGCGCGATGCCGCCTACCAGCGCGTAATCGACGCCGCGCGTTTCCAGCAAGCCGAAGAACGCTTCGACGGCTTGCGGCGCGGCGGAAGAAGCAGAGGGGGACATGGCACCCGTCCAATTCTTGGGGTCGAAATCCCGGGCGTGTTGCACCACCCGCCCGATGTCGGCCAGAGTTCGCAGCGTCATACGCGCCTCGCAGGCGGGCCCCGCGACGCTCACGCGGCCTTGCGCCGCCACACGCTGCCGTGGGGCGTGTCTTCCACCTGGATGCCCAACTCGGCCAGGCGATCCCGGATGCGGTCCGCGAGCGCGAACTGCCGGGCCCGGCGCAGTTCCTGCCGCACCTCCAGCAGCAGGTCCACCAGGGGCGCGAGGTCGCCCATAGCGGCCTCGGTGGGGGTCAGGTGCAGGCCGAACACCCCTTCGGCCAGGTCGCGCAGGGTGGCCTGTGCGGGTTCCAGTTGGGCCTGGGTCGCGCCCGCGTCCCGGGCCTGGTTGATGGCCCGCACCAGGTCGAACAGATGCCCCAGCGCGACCGCGGTGTTGAAGTCGTCGTCCATCGCGGCCTCGAAGCCCTGGGCCGCGGCCGAGCGCTGGGCTTCCAGCGCGTCCAGCACCTCCTGGGGCGCGCCCTGGGCCTCGGGGAACGCGGGCCGCATGGCCCCGCGCAGCCGCTCCAGCGCGCGGCGGGCCTGCTCCAGACGGGCCTCGTCGTAGTTGATGGGGCTGCGATAGTGGGCCTGCAAGAGCAACATACGCAGCAGATCGGGCTCGTGCTCGGCCAGAAAATCGTCCACCGTGATGAAATTGCCCAGGGACTTGGACATCTTCTCGCCCCGCACCAGCAGCATGCCGTTGTGCACCCAGTAGCGCACGAAGGGCTCCTGGCCCGTGTAGCACTCGCTCTGGGCGATCTCGTTCTCGTGGTGGGGGAAGATCAGGTCGCGGCCGCCGCCGTGGATGTCGATTTGCTCGCCCAGATGATGCAGGTTCATGGCCGAGCATTCGATGTGCCAGCCGGGGCGGCCCGGCCCCCAGGGGCTGTCCCACGCAGGTTCGCCCGGCTTGGAGGCTTTCCACAACGCGAAGTCCGCGGGGTGGCGCTTGCGCTCGTCCACCTCCACCCGCGCGCCGGCCAGCATCTCGTCCACCTTGCGGCCCGAGAGTTTGCCGTAGTCAGGGTCCTTGGTCACATCGAAGTACACATCGCCGTCCACCACATACGCGTAGCCCTTGTCGATGAGGCCCTGCACCATGCGGATGATCCAGTCGATTTCGCGCGTGACCCGGGGCTGCACCGTAGGCCACAGCACGCCCAGGTCGCGCATATTTTGCTCGAAAGCCTGGATGTAGCGTTCGGCCAGAGCCTGAGGATCTTCCCCCAACTCTTGCGCCCGGCGGATGATTTTGTCGTCCACATCGGTGTAGTTCATCACATGGCGCACCTGATAGCCCTTGTGCTCCAGGTAGCGCCGGATGATGTCGTACACCAGCAGGGAGACGCCGTGGCCCAGGTGGGCCTTGTCGTACACCGTGGGGCCGCACACATACATGCGCACCACGCCGGGCTCGAGGGTTTGGAAGGGTTCCTTGCGGCGGGTGAGGGTGTTGTAGATGCGCAGGCTCATGCGCCTTTCCTCCCCTGGGAGATGGGCCGGGCGAACACGATGCGCCCACCGGTGGTCTGGAGCACTTTGGTGATTTGCACATCGGCCTTGGAGCCGATGAGGTCCCGGCCGCCCTCGACCACCACCATGGTGCCGTCGGGCAGGAAGCCCACGCCCTGGTCGGGGCTCTTGCCGGCCTGGCTGATGGAGATGGTCAGGCGCTCGCCGGGCAGCACGGGCGGCTGCATGATCTTGGCCAGGTCGTGGATGTTGAGCACCTGCACCTGGTGCAGGCGGCCGATTTGGGTCAGGTTGTAGTCGGTGGTGAGCACCTGCGCGCCCAGGCGCTGGGCCAGGGCGATGACCTTGCGGTCCACTTCCTTCTCGTCGGGCACATCCATGTCGGTGATGCGCACCTCCACCGAGGGGATGCTCTGCAGTTCCCGCAGCATGTCGAGCCCGCGGCGCCCGCGGCGGCGCTTGTCGCCGTCCAGCGCGTCCGCGATGCCCTGCAACTCGGTGAGGATGAAGCGCGGCACCAGCAGGGTGCCCTGCAAGAAGCCCAGGCGGGCCATGTCCACGATGCGGCCGTCGATGAGCGCGCTGGTGTCCACCACATAGACCCAGGGCTGCTGCGTGGGCGCGGTTGAGCCCGATTGGCCCAGCCGCCGGAAGGTGGCCATGAACGCGGCCAGGTCGTTCTGCCGGGCCACGAAGATGAACGCGCCCAGATAAGCCAGAATCAGATGCGCGGCCAGGGTCAGGGTCTCCCGCAGGGGGGAGGGCAGCAGACGCAGGGGCACGCTGAGCAGCGACGAGACCAGCAGCCCCAAGGTCATGCCCAGGATGCCGGCCCATACAGTCTGGGCGGGCAATTCCAGCACCCGGCGGCGGATGTAGTTCAACGGCGGCAACACGATGTAAGGGGTGAGGATCAAACCCACCAGTGCACCCAACAGCGTATATACCAGAACCGCGTATTTTTCGGGATACGCCCCCAGGAAGGCCAAGGTGCGTCCCACGGCCATACCCAACCAGCCCAGCAGGAACATGCCCAACAGGCGTAAAAAGAGATGTGCACTGTGCTTCATGATGAATTTCTCCTATCCGGCCCCGACATGGACCGGCGTATAAGACATTATAGCCGAACTGGGCAGGGTTGCCAAACGCAGAGGTTGACGCTGCGCGGTGCACACTCTCCGAGATTTGCTGATCTGCCTACTCGCCAATAAAAATAGCAATCTGTTGTGCTATACTCTTTAAAGATTTGGTCGCTGGAATGGAGGTGGGGCACACATGACGCGCAAATCCGGCCGCAAAAACACGGAAAAGTCCACTTCACCGCTGGCTTATGAAGCCATGCTATGGGAGGCTGCCAACACTTTGCGTGGCTCCATGGACGCGGCAGAGTACAAACATGTTGTCCTGGGTCTGATCTTCCTCAAATACATCTCCGACGCCTTCGATGAGTACTACGCAGAACTGAAGGCCAAACAAGAAACAGAGTACACGGACCCCGAGGACCCCGATGAGTATCGCGCGGTCAATATTTTCTGGGTACCGCTCGAGGCTCGCTGGGAACGCTTGCAGCGAAACGCCCGGCAGCCCGATATTGGCCGCTTGGTCGACGAGGCCATGGAGGCTGTGGAGCGGGACAACCCTTCGCTGCGCGGGGTGCTGCCCAAGGACTACGCCCGTCCTTCGTTGGATCCTCAACGCTTGGGTCAACTCATTGACCTCATCAGCAATATTCGCGTCGGCGGCGAGGAAGCCAGGGCCAAGGATGTACTGGGGCGGGTGTACGAATACTTCTTAGGCCAGTTCGCCAGCGCCGAAGGCCGCAAAGGCGGCGAGTTCTACACGCCCGCCTCGGTGGTCAAACTCCTGGTCGAGATGTTGGAGCCTTTCCAGGGGCGGGGGTACGACCCCTGCGCCGGTTCAGGGGGCATGTTCGTGCAGTCCGTGCGCTTTGTCGAGGCCCACGCCACGGGCAACGGCAACGGCGGTCGTGCCAGGGCCCAGATCAGCATCTACGGTCAGGAACTCAACTACACCACCTGGCGGCTGTGCAAGATGAACCTGGCCATTCGGGGCATTGAAGCCAAAATCGAGCAGGGTGACACTTTTCTCAACGACCGCTTCCCCGACCTCAAGGCCGATTACATTCTGGCCAACCCACCCTTCAACATGAAGAATTGGGGCCGCGAGCGGCTGTTGCACGACAAGCGCTGGAAGTTCGGCGTGCCCCCGGCGCGCAACGCCAACTTCGCCTGGGTGCAGCACATTATCCACCACTTGGCCCCCACGGGCTACGCGGGGTTCGTGCTGGCCAACGGTTCTTTGTCGTCGCGACAATCGGGCGAAGGAGAAATCCGCAAGAACATTGTCGAGGCCGATTTGGTAGATGCCATCGTGGCCCTGCCCGACAAACTGTTCTACACCACCCAGATCCCGGCGGTGCTGTGGTTCCTGGCGCGCGACAAAAGCGGCCGCTCGCCCCGCGGGCAGAAGCGCCCGTTGCGTGATCGGCGAGGCGAAGTGCTCTTCATCGACGCCCGCCGCATGGGCCGCATGGTGGACCGCACCCATCGCGAATTGACCGATGAGGAGATCGCGGAAATCGCCCGTACCTACCATGCCTGGCGTGGGGAACCCGGTGCAGGCGAGTATCAAGATCTTCCCGGCTTTTGCAAGAGCGTGCCGCTGGAAAAGATCCGCGAGCATAACTACATCCTCACCCCAGGACGCTATGTGGGCGTGCCGCCCCAGGAGGAAGACGACGAACCCTTCGAGGAAAAGATGGCGCGGCTCGTGGCCGAGTTGCGCCAGCAGCAGGAGGAAGCCCGGCGGTTGGATGAGGCCATTTGGCGGAATTTGGAGGCGCTGGGATATAAGCATGGATGATCCAACCGCATCTTCGCCTACGATCGCTACCTCGCCATCCTGAGTGAGGGGATAGAACCATTGTAGGGCCGAGAAAAAAGGTATCTTTATGGCACGAACCGTGCGTGTACCCGTCAAACCTGAATTGCTCCGTTGGGCCCGCGAGCGAGCGGGGCTGCGGGTGGAAGATTTGCTTCGGGCTTTCCCCAAACTGGAAGCCTGGGAGCAAGGCGAGGCCCAACCTACCTTGCGGCAATTGGAAAACTTTGCCCGCCGGGTGCGGGTGCCTTTGGGATATCTCTTTTTGGCCACCCCGCCCGACGAAAGCCTGCCTATCCCGGACTTCCGCACCTTCACCGGTCCGCCCCGTCGTCCCAGCCCGGATTTGCTGGATACTCTCTATCTAATTCAGCAACGCCAGGCATGGTATCGGGAGTATCTCCAAATTCAGGGGGCAGAATCGTTGCCCTTTGTGGGCTCGGCCACCTTACAGGACGCGCCGGAAGCCGTCGCCGCACAGATCCGTCGCACGCTGGACATGGATTTGGATGAACGCCGGACCCTGCGTGCCTGGAGCGAGGCCTTTCGGTACCTGACTGGGAAAGCCGAAGGAGCCGGCATCCTGGTCATGAGTAGCGGCATTGTGGGCGCGAACACCCACCGCAAACTGGATCCTGAAGAATTTCGCGGCTTTACGCTGGTGGACGACTTGGCCCCGGTGGTGTTCGTCAACGCGGCCGATACCGTCGCCGCCCGGATCTTCACCCTGGCCCATGAGCTGGCTCACATCTGGTTGGGGCAAAGCGGGGTCTCGAACCCGCAAATCCATCGCTTCCCGGAGAAAGCCGTCGAACATTGGTGCAATCAGGTGGCGGCCGAGGTGCTGGTCCCCCGCGCCGCCTTGCTGGAAGAACACCGGCCCGCCCGGCCGCCCCAGGAGGAGGCCCAGCGCCTGGCCCGGCGTTTCAAGGTGAGCACCCTGGTCATCCTGCGGCGCCTGTATGAAGTGGGGCGCTTCTCTGAGGAAACCTTTCGGCAGGTCTACCGGGAAGAACGGGGGCGCGTGCGAGCGATGATGGCACAGCGCACGGGCCAGGGCGGGAACTTCTATCGCACCCTCTTCACCCGGGTGAGCCGCCCACTGGTGGAGGCGGTGGCCGTCAGCACCCTGGAAGGCCACACCCTGTATCGGGATGCCTACCGCCTGCTGGGGATTCGCAGCCCGGAAGTCTTCCAAAAAATCTACCGGAGCCTGGGGGTGGCCTGATGCCGTATTTGCTGGAAGCTAACGATTTGGTTCAATCTAAAAACTCGGGTTGGCAAACTTTTACCTTGACCCAAATTGCCGAATTTATTAACGGTCGGGCTACCAAGCCTTCCGAGGCGACAGTAACAGGAGTGCCTGTAATCAAGATAGCAGAGCTTAACCGCGGAATAACAGATAATACAATGCGTATCCCGCCTTCTTTGGTTGAAGACAAA
>JAADEN010000146.1 GCA_013153375.1 Chloroflexota bacterium
CACGCAGGCTCCTCCGAAGCCGTGGCCTCGCCGCGCGGATAGACCACCACATGCCGCTGGGGGCCTTTGCCCTGGGACTTGGTCTCCACATCGCTACGGTGGTGCAGGGTCACATGGATGACCCGCCGCTCGTGCGCGGGCATGGGCGGCAGGGGCACGGGGCGGCCCGTCTCCAGCGCGGTGCGGGCCGCGTCCTCGGCCATTTGGCGCAGTTCCTCGGCCCGCCGGGTTTGTTCCACATCTTCGGTGATGATCAGGTTGACCCGCCGCCCCAGGCGGTGGCTGGCCATGAGTTGCACCAGCAGGCGCAGGGCCTCCAGCCGGTCGGTGTGCTCCGCGGCGGTCAGCAGTTCCATGTCCGGGCCCCAGGCCAGCACCCGCACCTGCCCGTCGGGGCCTTCCCGGCGGCCTTCGGTGAGCACCCGAAAAGAGAGGTCCAGGTTCAGCAGTTGGCGCAGCTGGTGCAGCAAATCCAGCACCACCCGCTCGGTGCGGGTCAGATTGGGCGCGGCGGCCGCGCCGCGGCGGTTTTTGGAGAGCGCGGCCTTGCGGGCGGCCTCACGGCCCACGCCGCGGCGTCGCCGACGGCCGCGCCAGGGATTGGTCTTGGTCATGGGTTCCCCTCCCATGCACGGGGAACCCGGCCCAACCGGCGGCTCAGCGCCGCCAGAACTTCAGATCATCCCACGACAATTTGCCCATGAGCGCGTATTGCGCGATCATCACCAGGTTGCTGGTGAGGAAGTACAGGGCCAGGCCCGACTGGAAAGTGAGCGCGAAGTAGCCCAGCATCAAGGGCATGTACATCGTCATCATCTGGTTCATGGCCTGGGCCTGTTGGCCCTCGCCCGTGGAAGGCGTGGTCGTGGCCACGGCCTTGGACTGGATGTACGAGGTCAGGGCCACCAGGATGGCCATGACCGGGATGCCAAAAGGCAGGCCGGGGATGTGCAGGCGTTCAGGATAGGCCAAATTCATCCACAAGAACTGACCGTTGATGGGGATGAGCCGGGACGGGTTGAGGGCCGGGTACAACAGCCGGGCCAGTTCCAACAGTTGGGCCGGGGTGTTCCCCAGGGCTAAAATCACGGCCTGATACAGGCCAAAGATGATGGGAATTTGCACCAGCATGGGCAAACACGACGCGAAGGGGTTGACGCCCAACTCGGAGTACAGTTTCATCTGCTCCTGAGCCAGGCGCTCCCGGTCGTTTTTGTATTTGCGCTGGATTTCCTTCCACTTGGGGTGCTCTTGCAACTTGCGCATGGCCTCGGCGCTCTTGGTCTGCTTGTGCATCAAAGGCGCCAGCAGCAAGCGCACCAGGATGGTGAACACGATGATGGCCACGCCGAAGTTGCCCACCAGGCTGTAAATCCAGAGCAGCAGGTTGAGCATGGGCTGCACAACAAGGGTCGTCCACATAGGGCTCTCGTCCGTTCTACAGGGTGCCGCCGCGGTGGGGGAAGTCCTCCGGCGCGGCGGTGGGGCGGGTCATTTCTTCTGCGGCACGAAGGACCAAATCGGCTGGCCTTCGAAGTCCAGGGCCAGCAGCGGGTTGCCCGCGTCCGAAGGCGCGACGAGCAACCCCAGGTCGGGCACCACCACGGGGCCGGCCTCGATGGTGGCTTCCTGGTGCACCTGCCGCTGCCAGCGCACCGCGCCGTTGGACGCGTTCAACGCCACCAGCAAACCGGCGCGGGTGGTGACGAACACGGTGTCGTCATGCACCGCGGGCGCGCCGATGACGCCGCCTTCGACCTGGGTCTGCCAGACGATGCCGCCGTCGTCCCGGCGCAGCGCGTACACATGGCCGTCCATGTCGCCCACCACCAGTTGGTCGTCGCCCAGGGGCACGGGGCTGTGCCACACCCACGCGGCCACGGGCGTCTGCCAGAGCACCGTGCCGTCCGCGGCCCGCACGGCCGCGACCTCGGTGGCCAGTTCGCCCACATAGAGCACGCCGTCGAGCAGCGTGGGCGCGGCCGGCAGCGCGCCTTCCAGGTTCACCCGCCATTGCTCCTGGCCGGTGGTCGCGTTCAGCGCGTACAGGTGATGGTCCAGCGAGGCCAGGTAGAGGGTATCGCCCTCGGGCACCGGAGGCGCCCACAGCGCGGCCTCCGCGGTGAAAGTCCAGCGGGGCGTGCCCTGGAGGGTGAGCGCGTACAGCGTGCCGTCGCCGTTGGGCGCGTAGATGCCCTGCTCGGTGGCCAGCACGGGGCCGATGTAGCGGTCCTGGGCCTCGGTGAAGGTCCACTTTTGGGCCCCCGTGGCCGGGTCGAGGCCGTAGAGCACATTGTCGTACCCGCCCACGACCAGGGTCTGGCCGTCGGGGGTGAGTTGGGGCGCGGCGAAGAAAGTCTTTTTGCGATCCGGCTGCAGCGGGAAGGCCCAGTGGGCCACGCCGGTCGCCTTGTCCACCGCGAAGACTTGCTGCTGATAGGCCACCCAGACGGTATCGGGCCCCACGGACACGCCGGGCCAACTGCCCGGCGCAATCCGGCTGCACCCGGCCACGACCAGGGCCAGCGCCACCAGGGTTCCTATCCATACACGACGAAAACGCATCATACCCTTGCCTTCCTGGGCCGGGGGTCACGGCACCGGGTCGTAGCCCCCGGGGTTGAACGGATTACAACGCAGCACCCGCCAGATCGCCAGCAGCCCGCCTTTGAGCGCGCCGTGCTTGTACACGGCCTCGTAGCCGTAATGCGAGCAGGTGGGGTAAAAACGGCAGGTGTTGGCCGGCATCAGCCGCGAAAAAGTCAACTGATAGGCCCGAATGAGCAACAGCAGCGCCCAGCGCGGCCAGTAGCGCGGGGTGCGCGGCAGCGCGGAGAGGGGCGACAAGGGCGGGTTCTCGGGCCGAAAGCCCCACGGAAAGGGCTGCTGCTCGTCGGAGTGCGTGCTTGGCGTGCTCATGGGGAACGCTCCGCGTGAGGCGCGGCCGAGTCCGCGGGCGACGCGAGCAGGTGCGCCCGGCGCAGCAGGTCATCCACCGCGGCCTCCAGGTCCGCGAAGGAGGCCGTGGCCGCGCGGCGTCGGGCGATCCACCACAGGTCGTAGCCGGGACGCAGCCGCGGCAGACGGACGCGCGCGATCTCGCGCAGCCGGCGTTTGACCTTGTTGCGCACCACGGCTTTGCCCACCGCGCGGCCCGCGGTCACGCCCACCCGCACCTGATCCAGGCCGTTGGGCGCGACGCGCAAAACCAACAGCGGGTGCACATACACCCGCCCCTCGCGATGCAAGCGCCGAAAATCTCGCCCGCGGCGCAGACGATACGCGCGTTTCACCGGCTTCGCTCACTCGACCGCCCACCCGACTCAATGGCCTTTCCAGTTGATGCGCTTGACATGCTCGTTCATGCGCACCGTGAGCCGATGGCGGCCCTTGAGACGGCGGCGCTTGAGCACCTTGCGCCCGCCGCGGGTCGCCATGCGGGCCCGAAAGCCGTGCACCCGCAGGCGGCGCCGAATCTTGGGCTGATAGGTTCGTTTGGGCATGGTGTTCACTCTCCGGCCACAAAGTTCGGGTTTGGAGATGCCAAAACGCGCCCCCGCGACATGACGCCGGGGCGCGGGCCCCAAACCCAACCGGGCGGATTATACATCAGGCCGGGCCAGCGGTCAAATCCAGCGCCGCGGGCGCGCAACGCCGCGCCCGTGAGCGGTTCAGTCC
The DNA here is from genome assembly GCA_013153375.1 of Chloroflexota bacterium. GTDB lineage: Bacteria > Chloroflexota > Anaerolineae > Anaerolineales > DRMV01 > JAADEN01. The sequence goes on from JAADEN010000146.1 coordinate 3,679, forward strand.
GTTGCGAAGGGCGGCGCGAGGCCCCAGCCGCCCCAGCCCACGAAGGCCGCGTAGGGCTTGCGCTCGCGTTGGGCCGGGGTCGGTTCGGCCTCGGGCGCGGGATACCCCAGCGCGATCACCGTCCAGGGGCGATATTGAGGCGGAATGTCGAACGCGGCCCGGGCCGCGTCGGCGTCGAAACCGGCGATGAAGCGGGTCGCCAACCCCTCGGCCACGGCCTGCAAGGCCAGAAAGCCGCTGGCCAGGCCCAGATCGTGCTCCGCGTAGCGGTTGGGCCCGCGGGCGTCTTCCTTTTGGGCGCTGCTCAAGAGCAGCACGGGCGCGGTCCGCGCCCAGCCGCGGTTGTACGCGCTCAGCGTGGACAGGAGCCGTTCATAGGCCGGCTGCCCCCGGCGGGCGACCAGAAAATACCACGGCTGCCGGTTGTACGAGGATGGCGCCCAACGCGCGGCCTCCAGCACCCGCTGGAGCACCTCCACGGGCACCTCACGGTCCGCGAAGCGCGTGGGGCTGTAGCGGGCCGCGATGAGCGGATGGACCCGCGCTTGGACGGGGTTGATCGGAGCCTGCCGCGCCGAAGAAGACATCCCAAACCTCCAGTCAAATGATTTGATTAAATTGTACCGCACCCGCGCGGCAGGGAGCGCGCGGCCGCGCGCCGCGGCATGGGTTATAATGCAAGGGCGCCGCGGATTGCACCACCATCAAGGTTCCGGCACGGGCCCGATAGGAGGTTGGGTTATGACGACAGCGACCTTACGCGAAATGCGGGTGTACAACTTGGCCCCGTTTTGGGATCCTGAGACCCGCACCGAAAACACCTGGAAGCGCTGGGCCGCGATCTTGAACTACGGTTGGGGATGGTACAAGGAATACAAGGCCCAGGCCCAGTTCCTGGAGACCCTGCGCCCCTTGCTGGACCGGCGGTTCATCGCCATTCGGCATTATGTCTGGCCCGAAGTCATCGAATATCCCTTCCCCATCATCCTGTTGGGCCCGCCGGGGGTCTATTTGCTGTATGTCACGCCTTTGAGCGGCGAGTTTCGCATCCACGAGAATCGCCTGTTGGAGTTGGGCAAAGGCAAGGGCGTGCCTGTCAAGCCCAATCTGGTGCAGCGCACCCGCTTGCTGGGCGCGGTGCTGGAGAAGTTCATCGCCGAGCGGCTGGGCCTGGAGATCCCCGTGGAGACGCGGCTGGTCTTCACCGCGCCCGATGTGTATGTGGACACCGTGGACGCGGAGGTCAAACCGCTGCTGCCCGACGGGGTGAAGGGCTTTGCCGAGAGTTTGCTCAAATCCCGCGAGCGTCTGGCCCGGCCCGAAATTCGGCGTCTGGCCGAGTTGTTCCTGGAATCCGCGTCGGGCCAGGGTCGCAAGGAAGCCCGCCACGCGCGCGAGCAGCGCACCGCCATCCTGGCCTCGGCGCAGGCGCAGGTGCGGGGCAGCGGCGAGGCGGCCCCACCCGCGGCGCGGCGGCGACGCAAGACGCAGGATCGTATCGCGGGCCTGACCCTCAAGCAATGGCTGATTTTGGCCGGGTTGCTGGCCCTCAACATCCTGCTGGTGCTGGTCTTCCTCTTCTTGGTCGCGTCCTCGGGGTGACATGGCCGCGGAGCCTTACCTATCCATCGTCGTGCCCGCGTACAACGAAGAGCACCGCCTGCCCCACAGCCTGGAGCAGATACGCGCCTTTTTGGATGCCCAAACCTACCCGGCCGAGGTGGTGGTGGTCGAGAACGGCAGCACCGACGCCACCTGGGCCGTCATCCAGGCCTTCGCGGCCCGGGATGCGCGCATCCGGGGCCTGCGCAGCCCGCGCAAGGGCAAGGGCCTGGCCGTGCGGCTGGGCATGCTGGCCGCGCGCGGCCGCTATCGTTTCCTGGCCGACGCGGACCTGTCCATGCCCATCGCCGAACTGCCCCGCTTCTTGCCCCCCCGGCTGACCGACTTCGACATCGCCATCGGCACCCGAGAGGGCCCCGGCGCGGTGCGTTACCACGAGCCCTGGCACCGCCACTGGATGGGCCGGGGCTTCAATCTGCTGGTGCAGGCCCTGGCCCTGCCCGGCATCCGCGACAGCCAGTGCGGGTTCAAGATGTTTCGCGGGCCCGTGGCCGAGGACCTGTTCCGCCGGGCCACGCTGGAGGGCATGGCCTTCGATGTGGAGGTGCTGTTCATCGCCCGCCGCCTGGGCTATCGCATCGTCGAGGTGCCCATCCCGTGGTACTTCGACCCCGACAGCCGGGTGCACCCCGTGCGCGACACCCTGCACATGCTACGCGAACTGCTGACCATCCGCTGGCGGGCCTGGCGGGGCCTGTACGACCGACCCGCGGAGGGGCCGCAGCCATGACCGAATGGCGGCTGGGTCTGCTGGGCTACCCTCTGGCGCACAGCCTGTCGCCCCGTTTGCACCACGCGGCCCTGCGCGCGCTGGGCTGGCGCGGCGCGTATCGCCTCTACCCCGTGCCGCCGGGCGACGCGGCCGCGTTGCAGGGTTGGGTGGAACGGCTCCGCGCCGGCCAGGTGCACGGCCTCAATGTGACCATCCCCCACAAGACGGCCCTGCTTCCGTGGCTGGACACGCTGACGCCCGCGGCCCGAGCCGT
>JAADEN010000188.1 GCA_013153375.1 Chloroflexota bacterium
ACGACAGCGCCGCGCCCACCCTGACCTGGACCGTGGACCAACTGGACGACGGCGAGAGCGTGACCCTGACCTTCCAGGCCGAAGTCCAGCCCACGGGCGAACGCCAGAACACCGCGGAGATCACCGCGGCCGACCAAACCGACCCTGACGATACCAACAACAGCGACAGCGCGACCCTGGGTTACGAGCCCGAAGCCGACCTCTCGGTCACCAAGGACGACGGCCGCACCCTGGTCGTGGCCGGAGACACGGTGGTGTACACCATCGTGGTCACCAACCACGGCCCCAACGATGTGACCGCCGCGCAGGTGACCGACGCCAAACCCGCGTCCATCACTTCGTGGACCTGGGAGTGCGACAGCCTGACCGGCGGCGCGAGCGGCTGCGACGGCGTCACCGACAGCACCGCGGACTTCAGCGACACGGTGGACCTGCCCGCGAACGGCAGCATCACCTACAAGGTGACCGCCCACATCGCGGCCAGCGCCAGCGGCACCCTGGAGAACACCGTGGAGGTGGCCCTGCCCGCGGGCAGCGACATCGTCGATCCCACGCCGGACAACAACCAGGCCACCGACATCGACACCCTGGCTGCGGCCTCCAAGCGCCTCGTGGACACCAACCAGGACTTCACCACGGGCAACGAGGTGGCCATCGGCGAAATCGTGACCTACGAAGCCACCCTGAACATCCCCGTGGGGCAGGTGCAGAACCTGACCCTGACCGACATCATGGCCCAGGGTCTGGCCTTCGTGACCTGCGAGAGCATCACCGCCAGCGGGCCGCTGACCAGCACCGCGGGCACCTTGGACAGCATCTGCGCCAACCCCGCGGTGAGCGCCGAGCCCGCGGGCAGCGCCGCGGCCGAGGACCAGGGCCGCAAGGTCGTGTGGGACTTCGGCACCGTCACCAACGCCACGGGCGACGAGGTCACCCTGACCGTGCGCTATCAGGCCGTCGTGCTCGACAGTGCGGGCAACATCACCGGCACCAGCCTCGCCAACCAGGCCGAATGGGCCTGGGACGACGGCCGCGTCCAGGCCAGCGCCGCGGCGGTGAATGTGATCGAGCCCGATCTGAACATCACCAAGACGGCCAACCCCACCGTGGTGCTCCCCGACGAGCCCGTCACCTTCACCCTCGCGGTGGGGCACACCAGCGCCAGCCAGATCGACGCCTACGATGTGGTGGTCACCGACCCCTTGCCCGCGGGCATGGAGTATGTCAACGGGAGCCTGCAGGTCGTCAGCGGGCCGACGCCCACCCGCATGGACTACGACCCGGCCACGCGGACCATCCAGGTGACCTGGGACGCCTTCGCGCTGGGCGACGCGGCCCAAATTCAATTCCAGGTGACCCTGAACGCCAACAGCGCAACCCAGACCACCAACGAAGCCGCGGTCGCCTGGACGAGCCTGCCCGGCGATGTGAGCCAGCCCCAGTCGCCTTACAACACCCTGTCCACCGAGCGGCGCTACGACCCCAACAGCCCCGTGGACATCTACCGCGCCGCGGCCACCGCGGACCTGCAGATGGTGCTGCCCGAAACCGGCTTCGCGCCGGGCCGGGTGACGGCCATCCCGCCGCAGAAGGTGGCCTACGCCGCCACCGAGATGGTGCTGGAGATCCCGCGGCTGGGCGTGAGCGTGCCCATCGTCGGCATCCCGCGCACCGACGACGGCTGGGATCTGACCTGGCTGTGGAATCGGGCCGGTTGGCTGGAGGGCACGGCCTTCCCGACCTGGGCGGGCAATACCGCCATCACCGCGCATGTGTACCTGCCGAACGGCCAACCGGGGCCCTTCGTGCACCTGGGACGGCTCATGTGGGGCGACCGCATCGTGATTCGGGCCTACGGCCAGCAATACATCTACGAGGTGCGCCGCGTGCGCCTGGTGGCCCCCGACGACCTGAGCGTGCTGCGCCACGAGGAGCACGACTGGCTGACCCTGATCACCTGCCGGGACTATGACCCGCGCCACGACACCTATCGCCAGCGCCTGGTGGTGCAAGCCGTGCTGGTCGAGGTCCGTCCGTAGCGGCTCAGCGAACCACGGCAACGCCCCGCCCAAAAACGGGCGGGGCGTTTTGTTTTTGGGGGACAAAGATTTGAGCGGGCCGGCCTCAGGCGGGGTACACACCCTGCAGCGCGGCCCAGGGGTCGTAACGCGCGCCCGGTTTCGCCGCGGGGCCCGCGGCCGCGGCCTGCGGCAGCCGCTCGGCCAGGGCCAGCCCGGCCAGGGCCGCGAGGGGCAAATCTTCCGCGGCCTCCGCGGGCCCGCTCAGGGCCTCTTCCACCCAGCGGGTGTGCACCGCGCCCCGCACGAAGTCGGGATGCGCGAGCACCTGTAGCAAGAAGGCCAGGTTGGTGGTCACGCCGTGGTAGGCCGTACGCTGCAGCGCGGCCCGCAGGCGGGCAATGGCCCCCGCGCGGGTCTCCGCGTGGACGATGATCTTGGCCAGCAGCGGGTCGTAGTGGGGCGTGACCTCCTGGCCGGGCCGCACGCCGCTGTCCACCCGCACGCCGGGGCCCACGGGCTCGCGCAGGTGCAGCAAGCGGCCCGTGCTGGGCAAAAAGCCGTGGGCCGGGTCCTCCGCGTACACCCGCGCCTCGATGGCGTGGCCCCGCGGCCGCAGGTCCTCCTGCGCCCAGGGCAGGGGCTCGCCCGCGGCCACCCGAATCTGCCATTGCACCAGGTCCAGGCCCAGGAGCATCTCGGTGATGGGATGCTCCACCTGGAGGCGGGTGTTCATCTCCAGGAAGTAGAAGTCGCGGGTGGCCGGGTCCACGATGAACTCCACCGTGCCGGCGTTGACATAGTCCACGGCTCGGGCCGCGGCCACCGCGGCCTGGGCCATGCGGGCCCGCAGGTCGGGGTCCAGCAGGGGCGAGGGCGTCTCTTCGATGATCTTCTGGTGGCGGCGCTGGACCGAGCACTCCCGCTCGTAGAGGTGCAGGGTGTGGCCGTGCGCGTCGGCCAGGATTTGGAACTCCACATGCCGGGCCGTGGGGATGAACTTTTCCAGCAGCAGGCGGGCGTCGCCGAACGCGTGCTGCGCCTCGCGGCGGGCCGCGGCCGCGGCCTCGGGCAGGTCCTCGGGCCGCTGGACGATGCGCATGCCCTTGCCCCCGCCGCCCGCGGCGGCCTTGAGCAGCACGGGATAGCCGATGCGGGCCGCGGCCTGGGCCAGGGCCTCGTCGTCGTCAGGGCCCTGGTAGCCCGGCACCACGGGCACGCCGGCGGCCTGCATCCGGGCGCGGGCCGCGGCTTTGTCGCCCATGAGCGCGATGGCCTGGGGCCGCGGGCCGATGAAGGTCAGCCCCGCGTCGGCCACGGCCTGGGCAAAGGCCGCGTTCTCGGCCAGGAAGCCGTAGCCGGGATGCACTGCGTCCGCATCCGTGGCGCGCGCGGCCTCCAACAGCGCGTCCACCCGCAGGTACGACTCCTGGGGCGGCGGCGGGCCGATGCGCACGGCCTGGTCCGCGGCCAGCACATGGGGCGCGGTCGCGTCCGCGTCGGAATAGACCGCGACGGTGGCGATGCCCATCTCGCGCGCCGCGCGGATGATGCGCAGCGCGATCTCGCCGCGGTTGGCGATCAAAATCTTGCGCACGGTCATACTACCCGCCACTTGCGTTCGATGTAACGCACCACAGCCGACAGGCTCAGGGTCATGGACAGGTACAGAAAGACCACGATGTTGTAGGTTTCCAGGGAGCGGAATGTGGCGGCCTTGCGCAAGCGGGCCAATTGGGTGATGTCGCGCACGGCCAGCACGGTGATGAGGGCCGAATCTTTGATGATGGCCACCAGGTCGTTGCCCAGGGGCGGCAAAATGCGCCGAATGGCCTGGGGCAGAATGACCAGCCGCATGGCCTGCCAGTAACTCATCCCCAAAGAGAGCGCGGCCTCCATCTGGCCCTTGCCGATGGACTCGATGCCGGCCCGAAAGACCTCGGCCTCGAACGCCGCGTAGCCCATGGCCAGGGCGATGATGGCCCGCATCTCCAGCGAAATGCTGCGGATGCTGGCCTGGGCCAGGCTGTGGAACAACCCGGCCAGGAAGGTGCCCTCGGCCCAGGTCAGCCCCCATTCGCCCAGGGCCTTGACCGCGTTGACGATCTCGGTCACGCCCACGAAGGCCACATACAAAATCAGCACGATCATGGGAATGCCGCGCATGATTTGCACATAGAAGGTGGCCAGGTTGTACACGATGGGATTCTTGGAGGTGCGGGCCAGGCCGATGAGCAGCCCCATCATGATGGCCAGGCCGTAGGCGCTGAGGGCCACCCGCAGGGTGACCTTGACGCCGGGCAAAAGGAAGAGGAAGGTGTCGCGGTAATTGGGGTCGGCCAGGATGAGGTAGAGCATGAGCACGCCCAGGGCCACGGTCAGGTAGGCCCACAAGGGCTGCGCGGCCAGACGCGCGAGCCAGGAGCGGCGCTGCTCGGTTGGGGGCGCGGTGAGGGGGGACGAAGAGACGCTCACGGTGGTCCTCCCGGGCGGAAACGGATCGGCCCCGCGGCGCGCGGCGCCCCGAGGCACGGCGAGGGGGAAACGGCGCGGGCGCCGTTGCCGACGCCCGCGCCTCTGCTCAGGCCTTATTCACCAGGAATCAGGCCCCACTTCTTGTTGAGTTGCTCTAAGGTGCCGTCTTCCATCATGGACTTGAGGGCGGCGTTCCAGGGCTCGATGAGGTCGCTGCCCGGCGGGAACACGAAGGCCAGTTGCTCGTCCGAGGTCAGTTGACCCAGGATCTTCAGTTTGCCCTCGTTCTCCTTCACATAGCCCTGGCCGGTGATGGTGTCCACCACCACCCCGTCCACATCGCCCGAGAGCAGGGCCAGGAAGGCCGCGTCGAAGGTCTCGAAGGACTTGACCCGGTCTTCGCCGAAGTGCTCCTTGGCCACGATTTCGTTGGTGGTGCCGATCTGGGTGCCCACCAGTTTGGTTTCGTCGGCCTTGAAGGCATCCACATCGGCCTTGCCGCAGTCACTGCGCACCACCAGCACCTGGCCCACGGTCACATAGGGGATGGAGAAGTCCACCACCTTGTCGCGTTCTTCGGTGTAGGTCACGCCGTCGGCCAGCACATCGTACTCGCCCGCGGCCATGGCCTCGAAGATGCCGTCCCAGGCGGCCTCTTTGAACTCGGGCACGCAGTTGATGCGCTTGCAGATTTCGCGCACCGCGTCGTAGTCCCAGCCCTTGGGTTCACCGGTCTCTTCGTCGATGAAGTTGAAGGGCGGGTACGCGTTCTCCACGGCCACGGTGACCACCCGGCCGCCCAGGTCGGGCAGGCCGCCCTCGGTCTGAGCCGCTTCGGTGGCCGGGGCTTGGGTGGCCTGTTCGGCCCCGCCGCACGCGGCCAGCGCCAGGGCCAGCACGGCCACCAGGGCCAGCACCAGCCAGAAACGAGATTTGAACATGGTTCTCCTCCTTCCAAAGGATGAAACCGCGAATCGGACCTCTATTGTACCGCGAACTGGCGCAAAAGGGCCGGGCAGAAGCCAAAATCGCGCCCCTGCCCCGCGGCGGCCCGCGGTATAATTCTTCGTGTCAGCGTCGTTCGCCCCGTGAACCCGGCCCAAAATTTCGTTTCCTCCCCCACCCGCGGAGGTCGGACCATGAACGACTCCTTTCTTTACAACAACCCCTTCGTCTGGTATCCCACGCCCGAATATGTGGACCGCGCCCACCTGACCCGCTTCATGCGCCGCCACAACATCCCCGACTACGACACCCTGATGCAACGCTCCACCGACGACATCGCCTGGTTCACCGAGGCCGTGCTCGATTATCTGGGCATCGAGTTCTACGAGCCTTATACCCAAATCGTGGACCTGAGCCGCGGCCCGCAATGGCCCCGCTGGTGCGTGGGCGGCAAGATGAACATCGTGCACAACTTGCTCGACAAGTACATGGGCACCGAGACCGAGCACCGGCCCGCGCTCATCTGGGAGGGCGAGGAGGGCGCGACCCGCACCATGACCTACGGCGAACTGGCCCGCGAGGTCAACCGGGCCGCGAACGCGCTGCGCAGCCTGGGCCTGGGCAAGGGCGACGCGATCGGCCTCTACATGCCCATGACGCCCGAAATCGTCATCGCGCTCTTGGCCATCGCCAAGATCGGCGGCGTCATCCTGCCCTTGTTCTCGGGCTACGGCGTGGACGCGGTGGTCACCCGGCTCAAGGACGCGGACGCGAAGGCCCTCTTCGTCGCGGACGGGTTCTACCGCCGGGGCAAGGTGG
>JAADEN010000137.1 GCA_013153375.1 Chloroflexota bacterium
AAATCAGGAAGTGGACGCCCAGGCCCACGACCACGGCCCAGGCCAGCCACGACACGGGACGCGCGTCCGCCGCGGGCGCGGCACCGCGTTCGGAAACCTCTCGAGGATCGGACATGGCACTCCTCCCCGTGGGGGCGGCGCGGCTCAGGCCGCGTCGGTAAGCGATTCATCCTCCGCGCTGGGCTCGTCGTCGGCTTCGTCGTCGGCCGCGGTAACCTGCCATGGACGGGTGTCGGGACCGGGCGGACGCAGCGCGGCGCGCAGCACCTCGTCCACATGGCGCACGCCCTTGATGCGCAAGGCCTCGCGCACGCTCTTGGGCACCTCCACCAGGTCCTTGAGATTGCGCTTGGGCAACAGCACCACCTTGAGCCCGGCCCGGTGCGCGGCCAGGACCTTTTCGCGCACCCCGCCAATGGGCAGGACCTTGCCCCGCAAGGTGATTTCCCCCGTGAGCCCCACATCATGGCGCACCTGGCGGCCCGTGAACGCGGACACCAACGCGGTGATGATGGTCACGCCCGCGCTGGGGCCGTCTTTGGGCACCGCGCCTTCGGGCACATGGATGTGGATGTCGGTGCGGTCGAAGACGCGCGGATCCAGGTCCCAGGCCCGGGCGTGGGCCCGCAGGTACGAGACCGCGGCCTGGGCCGACTCTTGCATCACCTGGCCGATCTGGCCCGTGATGGTCAGGTTGCCCTTGCCCTCCATGAGCAGCACTTCCACGGGCATGATCTCGCCGCCCGTGTAGGTCCAGGCCAGCGCGGTGGCCACGCCCACCTCGTCCTGCTTCTCGGCCTCGTTGGCGAAGTATTCGGGCGGGCCCAGGAAGCGTTCCACCACTTTGGGCGTGATGCGGCCCGGATACCGCTTGCCCTCGGCCTTGAGCCGGGCCACCTTGCGGCACACGCGGCCGATCTGACGCTCCAGTTCCCGCACGCCGGCCTCGTCGGTGTACGAGCGGATGATGTGCCGCAGCGCGGGCTCGGTAAAGCGGATCTCGTCGGGCTCCAGGCCGCTTTCCTCCACCTGCCGGGGGATGAGGAAACGGCGGGCGATCTCGACCTTTTCCTCCTCCACATAGCCGGGGAACTCGATGACCTCCATGCGGTCGGCCAGCGCGGGCGGGATGGTGTGCAAGGTGTTGGCCGTGGTGATGAAGAAGACCTGGGAGAGGTCGTAGGGAATTTCCAGGTAATGGTCCGAAAAGGCCGCGTTCTGCTCAGGATCCAGCACCTCGAGGAGCGCGGCCGCGGGGTCGCCGCGGAAGTCCGCGCCCAGTTTGTCAATTTCGTCGAGCATGAACACGGGGTTGACCGTGCCGGCCCGCTTCATGGTCTGCAAGATGCGGCCCGGCAGCGCGCCCACATAGGTGCGCCGATGGCCGCGAATCTCGGCCTCGTCCCGCACGCCGCCCAGGGACACGCGCACGAACTCCCGCCCCAGGGCTTTGGCGATGGAGCGGCCCAGGGAGGTCTTGCCCGTGCCCGGCGGGCCGACGAAGCACAAAATGGGCTGCCGCCGGCGCTTGGGCTTGAGGGAGAGCACCGCGATGTACTCCAGAATGCGCTCCTTGGCCCGCTGCAAGCCGTAGTGCTCCGCGTCGAGCACCTGGGCCGCGTGGCGCAGGTTCAGGTTGTCCTCGGTGCGCTCCTGCCAGGGCAGGTCCAGAATCCACTCGATGTAATTGCGCAGGATGCCCACCTCGGGCGACATGGGCGGCAGATGGCCCAGGCGCTCCACCTCCCGCAGCGCGACCTTGCGGGCCTCGGCAGGCAGGGCCTTTTTCTCGATGCGTTCTCGCAGTTCCCGCACCTCCCGGCCCCACAGGTCGCCTTCCCCCAACTCGTTTTGGATGGCCTTGATTTGCTCCCGCAGGTAGGTCTCCCGCTGGAAGCGGTCCATCTCCTCCTGGACGCGGTGCTGAATCTGATCTTCGATTTGGAGGATGGAAATTTCGCGGGCCAGCCACGAGAGGACCTGCTTCAGCCGCGCTACGGGCGAAGTCTCGGCCAGGAACGCGGCGGCCTCCTCGGGTTCCACGCGCAACGCGGCGGCCAGCATGTCGGCCAGCAGGCCGGGGTCGTGCACCTGGAGGAGCAAATGGTTGGCCTCGGGCGGCATGTGGGCCAGTTCCACCACCTGTTGGAACAGGGTGCGGGCCTGGCGCATGAGGGCCTGGATTTCGGGCGTGCGCGCGTCCACGGGTTGGTCTTCCAGCACGCGCGCCCGCACGACGAAGAAGGGCTCGGTCTGGAGCCACTCCACCACCTCCAAACGGCGGCGGGCCTGGACCAAAACCGAGTACACCTCCTCCTCGTCCTCTTGCCAGGGCTCGCTGACCGCGATCTCCACGCCCACGGGGAAGAACTCGTCGGGCTGGGGCGACTCCAGGGCCGCGTCCCGTTGCAGCAAGCCCAGCAGCGTGCTGCCCCGCTCCAGCGCGAAGTCCACGGCCCGCATGGTGAAGGGCCGCCCGATGCGCAGGGGCAGCACCATGCCGGGGAACAAGGCCAGATCCCGCAGGGGCAGCACGGGCAGCACCACCAGCCCGCGGTCGTCGGGTTCGGCGTCGGGGATGTGCTGCAACTGCTGGGCTTCGGCCTGGAACAAGCGGAAGGTCAGGGGATGACTCATGGAGGGAGGCAAACCATCGTCGAAACGGGAAAACAAAGGCCCAAACACGGAGGACATCCTTCCACCTCGCGGCGCCCGGCCTCTACACGGCCGGGGTGGGACGATGATACCACATCGCGAGGGCGCGGGCTCAGGCCGCGTCCGCGTGGGGGGCCAGGCGGGCGATGGCGGCGCGCAGTTCCTGGGCCCGCTGCCGGAAGTGCGCGTCGCGGTGGCCCCGTCCGATGTGGGCCAGCACGAAGGCCAGGTCGGTGAGCAGGCGGTAGAACTCCCGGGTGGCCTGGGCGTACCGCGCGCCCTTCTTGCGGGCCTGGCGCAGGGCGCGGGCCCGACGGGCCAGCGAGAGCGCGGTGCGATACTGGGCCGGGGTGATGCGTCCGGCCTCGACCTCGGCGCGCAGATGCTCCCGCAGCCAGCGCGCCTCGCGGCGCAAGGCCCACAGCAGGATGCCGGCCACCGCGGCCAGGCCCAGCCAATCGCTGCCGATGCCCACCACGCACGCGGGCGCGCCCAGGTTCATGCTGGCGTTGTGCAGGGCGTGGGCCAGCACCGCGGCCGCCCAGCCCGCCAGGGGCGCGAGCCAGGCCCACCAGCGCCGCGAATACAATCGCCACACGGCCAGCCCCAGGCCGGTGAGGGAGGTGTAGAACGCGTGGGTGAAGCCGAACAGGCCCAGGCGCAACGCGCCCACCAGCAGCGATTGGCCCACGCCGCCCTCGACCAGGGTGGCCACGAAGTACAGCGCGTTCTCCACCGCCTCGAAGCCCAGGCCCACCAGCGCGGCGTAGATGACGCCGTCGAAGAGGCTGTCCACCTCGTGGGCCGCGAACCAGAACAGCAGCACCAGCGCGGCGGCCTTGAAACTCTCTTCCACCAGAGGCGCGATGACGGTGGTATCCACCCAGGCGCGCGTGGCCGCGTCGGTGGGCCAGAGCCCGCTCAGGCCCGCGTCGATGGCTGAGGAGAACAGCGCCGAGCCCAGGGTGGCGACCAGCGCGCCCCACAGGAACATGCCCAACAACAGCCCTTTGGGCTCCTTCTCGTGCCGATCGGCCCAATAGAGCAGGGCCGCGTAGGCCCAGGCCAGCACAAAACTGGCCACCACGCCGAGCCATCCTACGCCGAAAACCAGCATGTCGGCCTCCCTCGAGGGTTGCTTTCATTATAGCAAGGGCCGCGGCCCACGGACCGCAAAACGCCAAGGCCCGACCGAAAGGCCGGGCCTGGATGTCGCCGCATTCCACCGAATGGGGTCACTTCTTCTCTTTTTCCTTCTTGCGTTCCTCGATGATTTGCTGCTGGATGTGCGCGGGCACCTGCTCGTAATGGGAGAACTCCATCTCGAACACGCCCCGGCCGCCCGTGATGGAGCGCAGGTCGGTCACATAGCGCAGCATCTCGGCCAAAGGCACCTGGGCGCGGATGATGCTGCGCCCCTTCTCGCTGTCCATGCCCTGGACGCGCGCCCGGCGGGTGTTCAAGTCGCTGAGCACATCGCCCATGTTCTCCTCGGGCACGATGATGCGCACATTGTAGATGGGCTCCAGCAGCACGGGACCCGCATCCTGGAAGGCCAACTTGAAGGCCTCGCGCGAGGCGATCTCGAACGCGATGGGCTTGGAGTCCACGGGGTGTTCCTTGCCGTCGAACACCGCGATCTTCACATTCACCACCGGATAGCCGGCCAAAATCCCTTCCTTCATCACATTCTTGATGCCCTTTTCGATGGCCGGCTGGAAACTGGACGAGATCGCGCCGCCGAAGACCTCCCACACGAAGGTGTAGTTCTCCTCGGGGTTGGGCTCCACCCGCATGTGGACCTCCGCGAACTGGCCCGCGCCGCCGGTTTGCTTCTTGTGGCGATACTTGCCCATGCCCTGCTTGGTGATGGTCTCCCGATAGGGCACCTTGGGCGGCTCGGTGCTCAGGTTCAGTTGGAACTTGCTCTTGGCCTTGCGGATGGCCACATCAATGTGCTGGTCGCCCATGCCCTGCAAAATGGTCTGCTTGGTGGAGCCGTCTTGATACCACGACAGGGTCATGTCCTCCTCGCACAGGCGGGTCAGGGTGGGCCCCAACTTGGTGGAGTCGGACTGGGACTGCGGCACCACCGCGACCCGGTACAACGCCTCGGGATATTCGGGCTGCGGCAGGCGCACGGGGTGGTTCTTGTCGGCCAGGGTGTCGCCCGTGCCCGTGACATTCAACTTGGGCACGGTGCCGATGTCACCCGCGTGCAGGGCCTTGACGGGAATCTGCTCCTTGCCCCGCATGACATACAGGTTGCCGATGCGCTCCTCGGCTTCCTTCTGGACATTCCACACCCGGCTGTCCACCCGCAGCACGCCCGACACCACCTTGAGGTAGGTGATCTTGCCCACGAAGGGGTCCGCGGTGGTCTTCCACACATACGCGGCCAGGGGCCCGTCGTCGCTCACCGGGAGTTCCACGGGGCCGTCGGGGCCCTCGGCCTGGATGGGGCCCTTCTCGCCCGGATGCGGCACCAGCGCGACGAACGCGTCCAGCAGCGGCTTGAGGCCGATGCGCTCCTCGCCCGCGGCCACGAACACGGGCACATATTCGCCCGCGGTGAACACGGCCTTGAGGCCGGCCATGATTTCCTCGGGCGTGAGTTCCTCGTCCGCGAAGTATTTCTCCAGCAAATCCTCGTCGCCCTCCGCGGCGGCCTCGATGACCGCGGTGCGGGCCTCTTCCACCGCGTCGGCCATGTCCGCGGGCACTTCGGCCTCGGTGTTGTCCGCGCCCAGGTACGCCTTCATGGTCAGCAAATCCACCACGCCCTGGAAGTCCGCGCCCTGGCCGATGGGCAGTTGCACGGGCAAGAAGCGCGCCTCGAAGGTCTCCCGCAGCGCGTTCAGGGTCTTCTCGAAGTTGGCCGTGTCCCGGTCCATCTTGTTGATGAGCACCATGCGGGGCACGCCGAACTTGGCCGCGTAACTCCACGCCACCTCGGTGCCCACCGCGGGGCCCGAGACCGCATCCACCACCACCAGCGCGGCCTCCGAAACCCACAGCGCGGAGATGACCTCGCCGATGAAGTCGGTGTAGCCGGGGGTGTCCAGCAGGTTGATCTTGTGGTCGTTGTATTCCACGGGGATGACGGCCGTGGACAGGGACAGGCCGCGGCGGATCTCCTCTTCCTCGAAGTCCGACACCGTGTTGCCGTCGGAGATGGAGCCCATGCGGGTGGTCACGCCGAGATAATAAAGGAAGGCCTCGGCCAGAATGGTCTTGCCCGCGCTGCTATGCGATACCAAGGCGATGTTGCGGATGGCATCGGTCAAATATTCCTTCATGGTCACGCTCCTGGGGACGAATCTATGTCGGGGCCAGGCCCGAAGAGAAGGCAAAACACAAGGTTCGGCCCGCGCCTCAGCCCGAGCCGATGCGTCGGTATTGTACGAAAAGTAAACCGAGTTGTCAAACCGCGGGGCCGGGGAGGGTGCATGCAAACAATGTAAAAATGACCCGCTTCCGTGCAAACCCCTCCCATCCCCCGCGGCGGGCTGGCCGCCCGCCGCGCCCCCTTCCCATCCCCTCATAGGGGCGGGAAGGGGGCAGAGGTTGGCCTCGCGATAGGCATAAGTC
>JAADEN010000047.1 GCA_013153375.1 Chloroflexota bacterium
GTGCGGCCAAAAGGCCGCGCCCCGCCCCGTCTCCAGATGCGGGTACAATGAAGGGGCGCGGGGCCGACCTGCCCCGCCGCCTGGGAGAAGGCCCTCATGTCCACGGACCTGCTGGAAGCCCGCGTTCGTTTTCACCGCCTGCTCGCGCGTCTGCCCGAATTGCGCGCCGCGCCGCCCGCGGCGCGGCAGGCCCTGGCCGCGGCCGCGCAGCCGCGCACTTACGGCCCGGGCCAGATCGTCTATCACGGCGGAGAGCCCGCGGCCGGGATCTTTCTGCTGGAGCGTGGCTGGGTCAAGGCCACGCGCGTCTCGTGCCAGGGCCGCGAGCAGGCCACCCTGTTCTTGCGGGCTCCCGAGATCTTCGGCGACATCGCGGTGCTGAACGACGAGCCTTACCCGTGCACCGTGACCACGCTGGAGTCGGTAGCCGTCTGGCATGTGCCCGCGGCCGTGTTTCGGGCCCAACTGGAGGCTTTCCACCCCTTGGCATTGGCTTTCGTCCGGCGGCTGGCCGGTCGCGTGCGCTATTTCGTGGACCTGGTGGAAGACCTGGGGCTGTGCAGCGTGGAGACGCGCGTGGCCCGCACTTTGCTGCGCCACGCGCGCTTTCAGGATGGCCATTGGGTGGTGCCGCGGCAGGGCTGGACCACCATCGGCCAGATGGCCGTGCGCCTGGGCACGGTGCGCGATGTGCTCAACCGGGTGCTGCGCGGCCTGGAGCGGGAAGGGCTCATCGAGGTGCGGCGCCGCGAGATCGTGGTGCGCGATCCCGAAGGGCTGGCCCGGCGTGGCATCCCTTAGCCCCAGATGTGACAAAAGTCATAGCCTCCCCTGGACGCGGCGGCTACACTGAAAATGAGAAGCGTTGGCAGACACGATTTCACCCGGCCCCCCGAGGAGGTTCCCCATGAAACGACATCACATCGGCATGCTGCTGGCCCTGTTGGGCGTGATCGCGGGTTTGCTGGCCCTCTATTACATTGCCGCGACCTACAACACCGTCATCCACACCCACTTCCAGGCCGGCGAGTGGGAAGAGTCCAACACCGTGCGCATCGTGTACGCGGTGCTGGGCTGGTTGGGCACGGCCGCGGGGGTGCTCTCCGCGGTGGTGATGTGGGGCTTTTGGCAGCGCCAGCCCTGGGCCTGGTTTTGGGGCGCGGTCGCGGCCACCATTTTGATTCTGGCCGGGTTCTTCCCCATGATTCCGGCCGCGGACAGCGGGTTGCCCACCCCCACGGTGTGGACTTTCTTGCTGGGCAGCATCATGTGGTTCGGGATGCTGCTGTTGGGCGGGGTGGACAAGCGCATCATCGCGCTGACTTTCGTGGCCGGCATGGCCTTCGTGTTGACCTTCATCAACGGCGTCGCGCCCATCTCCAAGTTCCAGACCACCTTCCAGCGGCCGCGGGAATTTACGCCCGGGCCGCGCGCGTTTTGGAACGGCCTGTACATTATCTTGCAGGAAGTGAACTGGTGGGGCGCGGCTGCGTGGGCCATGTTCATCTTCGGCGCGATCCGGCGGCGGCCCTGGGCGCTGCCCGTGGGCCTGTTCGCCGCGCTCATGTCCATGCTCGGCGGCTACATTTTGGGCATCCACCACATGCTCGAGGCCGGGCGCTTCTCCATGTTCCTGCCTGCGCCCATCGTGAGCACCATTTTGTTCTTCCTGCTGCTCACGCCCGGCGTGCGCCGCTTGCTGCAAGAGCCCTCGGAATGACCTTTTGAGGCTCCTCCTCGCGCCGTGCGTTTCGGCGCTGCAACGCGGGTCGGGTCGTGAACCGGCCCGCGTTGTCGCGCTTCGTCCCGCCCCCGCCCTGGTATAATCGCGGCCATGCGCACTTTTGTGGCCCTGGACATCGAAACCACCGGCCTGGATCCCCAACGGGACGCCATCCTGGAGATCGCGGCCGTGCTGTTCGACGAGCACGGCCCGCGTGAGGAGTGGCACACCCTCGTCAACCCCGGTCGCGCCATTCCGCCCGCGGTCACCCGCCTGACGGGCATCACCGACGACCTGGTGGTCGCCGCGCCGCCCCTGGAGGCCGTGCTGGACGACCTGGCCGCGTTCGTGGGCAATGTGCCCATCGTAGGCCACAATGTGCGCTTCGACCTGGGCTTTCTGCAGGCCGCGGGCCTGTTCCGCGACCATCCCCACGGCGACACCTACGAAGCCGCGGCCGCGCTGTGGCCCGAGCAGCCCCGCTACAGCCTGAGCGCGCTGTCCCAGACCCTGGGCCTGGAGATGGACGACGAGCACCGGGCCCTGGGCGATGTGTATCGCACCATCGCGCTCTTTTGGGCCCTGGTGGAGCGGGCCGAGGCGCTGCCCCCCGAACTGCTGCGGGAGATGCTGGTGCAGGCCGCGCGCAGCGAACCGCCCTGGCCCGGCGCGCTCATCCTCCAGACCGCGCAGGCCCGGCAGCAGCGCGCCGGACGCCGCGCCACCGCGGCTCGCTGGGTGCCCACCTTCCCGCCGCCGCCCGACTGGGAGCCGCCCCCCGAGACCCCGCCCACGCTTTCCCCCCGCGGGGTGGACCCCCACGCGCTGGCCGAGGAGTTCATGCCCGGCGGCGCGCTGGAGCGGGCCATCCCCGGCTATGAGCACCGCACCGAACAGGTGGAAATGGCCCTGGCCGTGGCCGAGGCCCTCAGCCAGTCCCGCCACCTGCTCATCGAGGCCGGTACGGGCACGGGCAAATCCCTGGCCTATCTGCTGCCCGCGGCCGCGTTCGCGCTGCACAACCCCGGCTTCCCCGTGGTCATCTCCACCCACACCAAGAACCTGCAAGACCAACTGCTGCACAAGGACATCCCCCAAGTGCTGGCGGCCATGAACTGGCAGAACCGCCTGCGGGTGGCCGTGCTCAAAGGCCGCAGCAACTACCTGTGCCCGCGGCGTCTGGGGGACATGCTCCGCACGGGCCCCGCGGACCCCGACGAGACCCGCGTGCTGCTCAAGGTGCTGGTCTGGCTGCACGACGGCGGCACGGGCGAGCGCAGCACCCTGACCCTGGGCCGCCGCGACGGGGCCGCGTGGCGCAAACTCTCCGCGGAGGACGAAGGCTGCCAGACCCAGGTGTGCCTGCGCCGCATGGAAGGCGCGTGCCCCTTCTTCCAGGCCCGCCGCCAGGCCCAACAGGCCCACCTGGTGGTGGTCAACCACGCGTTGCTGCTCAGCGACGCCGCGGCCGGAGGGCGCATCCTCCCCGATTATCGCCACCTCATCGTGGACGAGGCCCATCATCTCGAAGCCGCGGCCACCGACGCGCTGGCCGTGAGCGTGCAAGAGCGGGACCTGCGGCGCCTGCTGCAGGACCTGGGCACCACCCAAAAGGGCGCGCTGGGCCGCCTGCTCACCCTGGTGCGCCCCCTGTTCGCGTCGCAGCCCCAGACTTTCGCCCGCCTGCGGGACCAGGCCGGGCTCATCACCCAGTCCGTGTTCCAGTTCGTCGAGTTGGGCAAGCGCCTGTTCATCGTGCTGGAGGACCTGCTCTACGACCTGCGGGAGGGCCGCGCGCCGGGCCGTTACGCGCAGCAGGCCCGCCTGACCCCCGCGGTGCGCACCCTGCCCGCGTGGGAGCGGGTCGAGGCCGCCTGGGACGAGGCGCGCCTGGCCCTGCTGGACGCGCGGCGGGCTTGGAAGGCCCTCATCCAGGACTTGCGGCTGTGGCTGGAGGCCCACGCCAACGACCTGGACCCCGACACGGCCCAGGCCGTCGAGGACGCGCTGGGCCGCATCCGCACCCTGGCCGCGGACGCGGAGACGCTGCAGACCCATCTGGACGCCATCATTTTCGAGCCCCAGGACGATCAGGTGTATTGGGTGGAACAGGCACCGGGACGGCGGCCCGCGCTCTTCGCCGCGCCCCTGCATGTGGGCGGCCTGATGCAGGAACTCTTCTGGCAGGGCAAGGACAGCGTGATCCTCACCTCGGCCACCCTGACCGTGGCCGGGTCCTTCGAGTTCATCCGCCAGCGGCTGGACGCCTACGACGCGGACACCCTGGCCTTAGGCTCGCCCTTCGACTACGAGAACGCGGCCCTGCTCTACCTGGTCAACGACATCCCCGAGCCGTCGCACCCCAACTATCAGGTGCTGCTGGAGCGGGCCCTGTACCAACTGGCCCTGGCCACCCGCGGGCGCATGTTGGTGCTGTTCACCTCCTACGCACACCTGGAGCGCACGGCCCGCCGCCTGGCCCAGCCCCTGGCCCAGCAGGGCATCGCGCTCTTTCGCCAGGACGAAGGCCCCTCGCCCCAGGCCCTCATCCGGGCCTTCCGCGAGCACGAGGCCGCGGTGCTCTTCGGCACCCGCGCCTTCTGGGAGGGCGTGGACATCCCCGGCGAGGACCTGAGCGCGCTGGTGATCGCCAAACTGCCCTTCGCGGTGCCCTCGGACCCGCTGGTGCAGGCCCGCGCGGAGATGTACGAGAGCCCCTTCTGGCAATACACCCTGCCCGACGCCATCCTGGTCTTCCGCCAGGGCTTCGGACGGCTCATCCGCACCCGCACCGACCGGGGCATCGTGGCCGTGCTCGACCGGCGCATGGTGAGCAAATCCTACGGCCGCTATTTCCTGGAATCCCTGCCGCCGGCCACCTTGGTGGTGGATTCGTGGCGTCACCTGGGCCCCACCGCGGCCCGTTGGTTGGGGGATTGAGCCTCCGCGGCGGGCCAGCCGGGCTGTGGACGGCCGCGCGCTCCTCCGCCCCAGCGAACCACGCTCCTCCGCTTCCGCGACATTGGCTTGCATCCCCCGCGCCACGCCCTTGCCGCGCCGGCCCAACGGCGCGATAATAGGCCCCTGGAGAGGTGACCTTGATGAACCTGTCGTGGTGGCTTTGGACCTTGGCGCTGCTCCTGGCCGGTTGGAGCGCGTGGCTGCTGAGGACGCGAATCTCGGCGCGGCGTTGGGCCGTGGTTGGGCTGTTCCTGGTCGTGGCCGCGTTCCCCGTATTGGACGCCCTGGGGCGTGTCTGGATCGCGCGCCTGTACGCCGATCCGACCTCGGACTGGGCCGCGCGGCTGATGCCCAGCCGCCAAGTGTTGCCCGTGACCCACTACCAGGCCCGCTGGGAGCAGGTCCTGCTGCGCGTGGCGGTCGCGGCCGCGGCCGTGCTCTTCGTCTGGGCCCTGGCCACGGTGGTCCGTTCTGCCCCCGGTCGTTGGCGGCGCGTCCTGCGTCGTCCGGGCCTGCGGCGCGTCGGCATCGGGCTGCTGGTCGGGCTCGTGGCCTTCGTGGGCTACAACGCGTGGCTGCATGTCCAATTCCTGCAGCCTCACCCCGTGTTCTACACCGGCTGCCGCAAAGTGTGGGGCCACCGGGGGCACCCCGAGCCGCCCGACATTCCCGAGAACACCATCGCCAGTTACGCCCGGGCTTTCGACCTGGGCGCGGCGGGCGTGGAGATGGATGTGCGCTATGACCCCCAGCGGCGGGAGTACTTCGTCGGGCGCTACGACCGCGGCCAGGATCCGCCCCCTGAGCAGCGCCTGCGACTGGACGAGGTGTTCGCGGCCGTGGGTTCACGCGGCTATTTCTGGCTGGACATCAAGACCATCGCCTACCTCACCCCTGCCCAGGCCCGCCAGGCCGCCGCGGACCTGGCCGCCCTGCTGGACCGCCATCACCTGCGCTCGCGCGCCATCGTGGAATCCGACACGCCATCCAACCTGGCGTACTTCGCGCAGGCCGGGCTGCACACCAGTTACTGGATCTTCAACCTGGACGAGGACGACTTCCCGTCCACGCCCTGGGCGCTTTGGTGGGCCCTGACCCGCATCAAGCAAAATTACATTCAGGGCGGCTTTTCGGCCATCTCGCTGGATCGGCGCTTTTACACCCCCACCGTGGCCTGGATGTTGCGCGGGGCGCGCATTCACCTGTTCACCGTCAACGAAAGACGCGCCCTCGAGGCCCTGGTGGCCCAGGAGCCCGTGCGCGTCATCCTGACCGACACGGCCTACTATGACATTACCGCGTGTCCCTGAGCCCGGAGTTTTCCAGGCCGTCTGCCCACTCCCCACTTCTTACTCCCCACTGTTATAATCCTCCCCACACGCTGCGAGGGAGTTGCGCATGCCCATCCATTGGCCGACGGTGTACGCTCAGATCGAGGCGCGGGTGCAGGCCTGGCAGGAGCAGCAGGCCCGGCAGGCCCACGACCTGGCCGCCGCGCGCGCGGTGCTCGAGCGCTGGGCCGAGCGGCCCGCGGAGATGGCCGCGCGCGTGCAGG
>JAADEN010000014.1 GCA_013153375.1 Chloroflexota bacterium
GACCCAGGCTCTGCTGTTGCTCTTGCGGACCTGGAGCCAGGCCCTGGAGGCCGCGGCCCCGGCCCGCCCGGAGGTCCTGTCCCCCTGGACCGAGACCCTGACCGCGTGGGGCTGGGCCGATCCGCAACCCCGTTTCGACGCCTTCGACCAATGGCTGGACGACCTGGAAGCGTACCTGGAGGCCTGGGCGCAGGAGCGGGGCGTGAGCCTGTGAGCGCGGCGGCCTTTCGGGTCGGCCCCTGGCCCATCCGGGGCGATGTCATCCTCGCGCCCATGGACGGCGTGACCGACCCGCCGTTTCGGGGCCTGGGCCGGATGCTGGGCTCGGCCATCGCCTACACCGAGTTCATCCACGCGGCGGATGTCTTGCAGCGCCCCCAGTGGGTGTGGCGGCGGCTGCGCCTGCGGGCCTGGGAGCGCCCGATTTTCGTCCAGATTTACGGCCACACGGTGAACATGCTGGTCGAGGCCGCGCTGCGGGTGCAGGAAGTGGGCCCCGCGGCCATTGACATCAACATGGGCTGCCCGGATCCGCGCATCGCGGGCCGGGGCGCGGGCGCGGGGCTGCTGCGCACGCCCGTCAAGGTGGCGCGGCTGTTCCGCCGCCTGAGCCGGGCTTTGGAGATCCCCGTCACGGCCAAGATTCGCTTAGGCTGGGACGACGCGTGCCGCAACCACCGCCTCATCGCGCGGGTGCTGGAGGAGAACGGCGCGGCCCTCATCGCGGTGCACGGCCGCACCCGGGCCCAGGGCTACCGCGGCCGGGCCGACTGGGACGCCATCGCGGAGGTCGCGGCCGCGGTGCGGGTGCCCGTGGTGGGCAACGGCGATGTGCGCCGGGCTGCGGACATCGACCGGCTCAAGGCCCACGCGGGCGTGGCCGCGGTGATGATCGGCCGGGGCGCGCTGGACAACCCCTGGCTGCTCCAGCGCCGCGACCGGGAGGGGGTGCCGCGGGACGAAGTGTGGGCCGTGCTGCGCTGGCACTTGCGGGAGAACCTGGCCCACTACGGGCTGTCGCGGGGGCTGGTGCTTTTTCGCAAGTTCGCGGCCCGCTACCTGGCGCCCTATGGCCTGAGCGGGGAGCAGCGCCGCGCGTTGCTCACCCGGGAGGATGTGGGCGAATTTTTGGCCCTGGCGTGGGAGGCGTTGGGGCGTCCCCAAGGAGGGGCGGGGCTTCCCACCGCCCGCCGGGGCCCGAAGGCCGCGTCGCGACGGGCGGTGGGAGCGAGGGTTCAGGCGTGATGCGGAAGGGCGCGGATCATGCGCCGCAGCACGGTGTGCAAAATGCCGCCGTTGCGGTAGTACTCCACTTCCACGGGCGTATCGAGCCGCGCGGTGACGGGGAAGGTCACCGTGGAGCCGTCCTCTTTGACCGCGCGCACGGTGACCGTCGCGCCGGGCTGCAGGTTTTCGCTCAGGCCCTCGATGAAGAACTCTTCGTGGCCGGTCAGGCCCAGGCTGGCGACGCTGTCGCCGGGCTTGAACTGCAACGGCAAGACGCCCATGCCCACCAGGTTGGAGCGGTGGATGCGCTCGAAGGACTCGGCCAGGACCGCGCGCACGCCCAGCAGCGCGGGGCCCTTGGCGGCCCAGTCCCGGCTGGAGCCGGTGCCGTACTCCTTGCCGGCCAGCACCACCAGCGGCACGCCCTCGTCCCGATAGCGCATGGCCGCGTCGTAGATGGTCATCTCTTCGCCGTCGGGTAAGTGGATGGTCCACCAGCCCTCTTTGCCGGGCACCAGGCGGTTGCGCAGGCGCACATTGGCGAACGTGCCCCGCATCATGACCTCGTGGTTGCCGCGGCGCGCGCCGTAGGTGTTGAACTCGCTGGGCGGCACGCCCTTGCTGAGCAGATATTGCCCAGCCGGGCTCTCGGGCGGAATCGCGCCCGCGGGCGAGATGTGATCCGTGGTGACCGAGTCGCCCAGGACCACCAAGGCCCGCGCGCGCCGAATCTCACGGATGCCCGGCGGCTCGACGCTGAAGGGCTTGAAGAAGGGCGGCTCCTGGATGTAGGTGGAGTTGGGATCCCACGGGTAGAGCGCGCTGTCGAAGGCTTCCAGTTGATCCCACAACTCGGTGCCCTTGAAGATGTCCTTGTACTTTTCGGCGAACAGTTCGGGCGAGATGTACTCGGCGATGATCTGGCGAATCTCCTCGCTGGAGGGCCAGATGTCCCGCAGGTAAACGGGGTTGCCCTGGGGGTCGTAGCCCAGGGGCTCGTGGACCAGGTCAATGTCCACCGTGCCCGCGATGGCGTAGGCCACCACCAGGGGCGGGGCCATGAGGTAGTGGGCCTGCACCAGGGGATGCACCCGGCCCTCGAAGTTGCGGTTGCCCGAACTCACGGCCGCGACCACCAGGTCGCCCTCGACGATGGCCTGGGCCACGGCGGGGGGCAGGGGGCCCGAGTTGCCGATGCAGGTGGTGCAGCCGTAGCCCACCACATAGAAGTTCAATTGCGCCAGGTAGTCCAGCAGGCCCGACTTGCGCAGGTATTCGGTGACCACCCGGGAGCCGGGGGCCAGGCTGGTCTTGACGAAGGGCTTGACCTGCAGGCCCTTCTCCACGGCCTTCTTGGCCACCAGCCCCGCGCCGACCATCACCGCCGGGTTGGAAGTGTTGGTGCACGAGGTGATGGCCGCGATGACCACCGAGCCGTGGGTGATTTCCTCGCTGTGGCCGTTGAAGCGCACCGGGACTTTGCGATCCAGGTCCTCCTCTTTGAGCCCAAAGCCGTGCAGGCCCTTGGGCGCGGTGAGCGCGATGCGAAAGGCCTTCTTGGCCTCGGCCAGATCGATGGAATCCTGCGGGCGCTTGGGCCCCGCGATGGTGGGCCGCACGGTGCTCAGGTCCAGTTCCAGGGTGTCGGAATATTCGGGGTCGGGCGTCTCCGCGGTGCGGAACAGCCCCTGCTCCTTGGTGTAACGCTCGACGCGCTCGATGAGTTCAGGCGGCCGCGCGGTGAGGCGCAGGTAGTCCAGGGTGGTCTGATCCACGGGGAAGAAGCCCATGGTCGCGCCGTACTCGGGGGCCATGTTGGCGATGGTGGCCCGGTCGGGCAGGGTCAGCGCGGCCAGGCCCGGCCCGTAGAATTCCACGAACTTGCCCACCACGCCCTTCTCCCGCAACATGTGGGTCACGGTGAGGACCAAATCCGTGGCCGTGGCCCCCTCGGGGAGTTCCCCATAGAGTTTGAACCCCACCACATCGGGCGTGAGCATGTAGATGGGCTGCCCCAACATGGCGGCCTCGGCTTCGATGCCGCCCACGCCCCAGCCCACGACGCCCAGGCCGTTGATCATGGTGGTGTGGGAGTCGGTGCCCACCAGCGTGTCGGGGAAGGCCACCCACTCGCCGTCCACCTCGCGGGCCATGACCACCTGGGCCAGATACTCGGTGTTCACCTGGTGGATGATGCCTTTGCCGGGCGGCACCACCCGCAGGCCCTGGAACGCGCGCTGGCCCCACTTGAGGAAGGTGTAGCGCTCCTTGTTGCGCCGGAATTCCATCTCCATGTTGCGCAGCAGCGCGTCGGGCAGGGCGAAAAAGTCCACCTGAATCGAATGGTCAATGATGAGGTCCGCGGGCACCTCGGGATTGACCTCGGCCGGGTCGCCGCCGGCCCGGTGCATGGCCGAGCGCATCGCGGCGAAGTCCACCACCGCGGGCACGCCGGTGAAGTCCTGCATCACCACCCGCGCCGGAATGTACGGCATGGTGGCGCGTGCGCCGTGGGGCTGCCAGCGGGCCAGATTGGCCACATCCTCCGCGGTCACCTCACGACCGTTCGCGTTGCGCAGCACCGCCTCCAGCAGCACCCGGATGGAGAAGGGCAGCCGGTCCAGCGAGGGCAGCAGGCCGGCCTTTTCCAGATAGTCCAAACGGTAGATGGTGTAGGTGCGCTGGGAGGTGGTCAGCGTGTCCCGGGCTGCAGCAAAGGGATGGGTCATAAGGCTCTCTCCTTGGAACTTTCAAACCGTCATCCAAGATGCGTAGAGGGATTATACTACGAGGGTGATATACTTGGAGCGATGATTATTCGCGCTTGAGCGTTTTTCGTCGAGGTGCCCATGTCCTCGCGCGCCCATCCTGGCCTGTTCCTCACCTTCGAGGGCCCCGAAGGCAGCGGCAAGACCAGCCAGATGCGGGCCCTGGCCGAGTTCCTGCGCGGCCAGGGCTATCCGGTGCTCACCACCCGGGAGCCGGGTGGTACCTCCATCGGCCTTCACATCCGCGATTTGTTGCTCGACCCTCGCTTTGGGGACATGACCCCGCGGGCCGAGGTGCTGCTCTTCCTGGCCGACCGGGCGCAGCATGTGGATCAGGTCATCCGGCCCGCGCTGGAGCGGGGCGACATCGTGCTGTGCGACCGCTACGCGGACAGCACCCTGGCCTATCAGGGCTATGGACACAGGCATTTCGACCTGGAGCAATTGCGCGCCCTCATCGAATTCGCCACCGGTGGGCTGTGGCCCGACCGCACTTTCTTGCTGGACATCGCCCCCGAAGAGGGCCTGGCTCGCAACGGCGCGCAGCGCGACCGCCTGGAGGGCCATGCCCTGGACTTCCACCGCCGCGTCCGCCAGGGTTATCTGGAGATGGCCGCCGCGGAGCCCGAGCGCTGGGTCGTGCTCGACGCCACCCAACATTGGGACGCCATTCAAGACCAGTTGCGGCGGCATGTCCAGGCCCTGATTCAAGCGCGGCGGGCCGCGCAGGTTCCCCCGCGGGGCTGACCTCACCCCAATGTGCTCTCGCCGTGGCTGAGCGCGTAGAAACTGCGCCCCGGCGCGCCCGCCAGGTGCACGAACTCGGTGATCATGTAGCCCCGCGCGAACAGCGTCTCCAGCACCTCCCGGATGTGCAGCCGCCAGCGTAGCGCCAGATCCAGGTCCGCGGCCTTGAGCCCGAACCAGTCCTCGGGGATTTCCACCAACACGATGCGCTCGTCCGCGGGCTGAGGATACGCCACCTCCGCGGGCGGCTCAGGCCAGCCCGCGTCGTTGAGCCGGGTAGGGTTCAGGATGCGCGCGCCCGCGGCGAAGAAGTGGGCCAGATCCAGCCGTTTGCGGGGCTGGGCCCGCATCCGCTCCAGCACCCGCCTGGAGTTCACCCACACCTCCACCAGCACCCGGTCCGAGGGCAGGCCCCGGTTCAGCGGGTCGGTCATGGTGCCGTAACGATTGCGATAGTAGGTGCGCGCGATGCCGCCCAGTTTGGTGATATTCAGGTGCGCGTTGCGGCCCCACAGCGGGTCGTAAGTCCAGGTGATGAGGGGCAAATCCTGGTGCCGCACGGCCTGCCACTGGGCCCGCTTGAGCCAATAGCCCAGGCCCTGGCCCTGCCATTCGGGGACCACGCCCAGCATGTGCGAGTGATGCTTGTAGAACGGCTCCCGGCCGGGCATGCGATGGCGGGCCAGAAAACCGAACACGAACCCCACCAGAGGCTGGCCGGGCTCGTCCAGCGCGGTCGCGCCCAGCACCACGCCGCCCTCGTGGGCCAGGGTGAGCAACAGCGACGCGGGCACCACCTGGATGCGGCCCTCCCAGGCCCGGCGCTGCACCTCCACGGCCTGCTCCATGTCTTCGATGCGCTCCAGGTGGCGGATTTCCACCGGTCCGCGGGGCAGATCCAGGCGTCGCATGGGGGCACCTCCGCAAAAACATTGGGGGAAAGGGCTCCGCGAACGGCCGGGCCCCGCCGCGGTCGCGGCTCAGGCGTCGGCCACGCGGTACGCGGCCGCGGCCAGCGCGGTGGCCACATTCAGCGAGCGTTTCGACCCGCGCATGGGCACGCGCCACACCCGTTGGCACAGGGCCAGCACCTCGGGGTCCAGCCCCGTGACCTCGTTGCCCAGCACCCAGACCCACGGCTCGGGCGGTGGGGGCTGGCCCACGGGCAGGTCCGCGGCCTGGGGGCCGGTCTCCAGCGCCCACAGGGTCCAGCCCAGGTCGCGCAGCGTGCGCAGCAGCGCCACGCCGTTGGGATGCCACGACCAGGCCACTGTGTGCTGCGCGCCCAGCGCGGTCTTGGCCACCTGGGCCTGGCGGGGCGTGGGCGTGATGCCCACCAGAAAGACCCGCGTGTACCCGGCCGCGTCGGCCACCCGTAGCAGCGCGCCCACATTCCACGCGCTGCGCAGGTTCTCCAGCACCAGCCCG
>JAADEN010000080.1 GCA_013153375.1 Chloroflexota bacterium
ACCGCGACGAGCCTGGCCGCGCCCGCGCTGGCCGCGGATCTGGCCGCCCGGGGCGCGCGGGTGTTCATCGTGACCGACATCGGACGCGATGGCACGGGGCAGGGGCCCAACCTGGATCTGGCCCGCGCGGTGGTCGAGGCCGCGGGCGCGAGCGCGCAGGTCGTGGCGTCGGGCGGGGTGCGCACTCTGGCGCACATCCTGGACGCGGCCCGGGCCGGTCTGCACGGCATCATCGTGGGCCGGGCCCTGTACGACGGGCATGTGGATTTGGCCGCGGCCCTCGCGCAGGTGGCCCGCGCGCGGCCGACCTGACCTCCCTCGGGCCGCGGCGGGCGGCTCACTCCTCCGCGCGCAGCACGACGAAGTTGTCGAACTCCACGATGATGCCCGCGTCGGTGAACGCGCCCGCGATGAGGCCCACATCGCCGTGCGCGAACGCGTCGTCTTGCACTTCGGCCAGAAGATGGCCGTTGGCGTAGAGCCGCAGGCGGTCGCCCACACATTCGGCCTGAACGCGATTGACCTGGCTCCCCGGGCGGATGATGCCTCGAACGGCCAACTGGCGTTCGGGCGTCAACTGATATTGTTCGCCGTCGATCATCTTGACGATCGCGTAGTAGCCCGCGTTGCTCAGCACGAAGAAGTAGAAGTTCTCGTCGTCCTGGTAGCGGCACAGCACGCCGAAACTGTTGTACTCCGAGCCGGCCACGGCCTGCGCGTCCACCTCGATGCGGATGTCGCGGAAGTCCAGGCCGGGATTGGCCCACAAGTCGGTGTAGGCCAGCCCGACGCCGATGCGGTAGCGTCCGTTGATGTAGTCGGTGATGCCCCAGTCGGCCTTGAAGCGCGGCCAGCCGCTGTTGGGGTCGGAGAAGTCGTCCTGGAAGAGGATGCGCTCGGGCGGGATGGGCGTCGGGGTCGGCGTGGGCGTGGGCGGGACGGGGGTGGGCAAAGGCAGGGTGAGCAGCACCCGCGGCGTGGGCGAAGGCGTAGTTGGCGTCGGAGCCGCGGTGCAGGCGGCCAAGACCAGCAAGACCGCGGGGAGCACCAGGGCCGGGAGCCGGTGAACGCGACGAGACATGGCGTTTCCTCGGTGGTAGGGTGATTTCAGGGCCGCTGCCAGGTCCACAGGGTCAGGTCGTGGTAGGTGACGCCCCAGGACGAGGTCGCGCCCTGCGGAGGCGTGCGCAGCCACATCCCGACCTGGCCTTTGGGCACCGGCGTGTCTGTGGCGAGCAACAGGTGCCCGTTGACCCACAGGCGCAGACCCGTGTCCCGGCATTCTACCATCATCCGGTTGCTTTGCGGGGCCGGGTGCACGGCCGCGTGGGGGACGAAGTCCAGGCTCGCGCCGTGCAGGGGGCGCTTCCCCGCGGGCGTTTGCTCCCAGGCGGCGAAAGTGCCGTCGCTGCCCAGGGCCAGCACCACCTGATGCTGCGGGTCACGGTAGCCGCAGACCAGGCCGTACGCGCCGCGCGACGCGGCGGATGGATCGGCTTCCACATGCGCGGCCAGGCGCACCTGCGCGTAGGCGGTCGGATGCAGGCTCTGCACCGGCACCGCGGGCATCACCCCGGCCAGCCGGTAGCCGGCCGAGGTGTAAGTGGCAATGGCTCCGGGGCCGCCGTCCAGCAGCCACGGGCCGGGCTCGCGAAAGTCGGTCCACCACTGGACGCTCCACGCGCCGCGGGCTTCGGGGGTGGGGGCGCGCCAGCAGCCGAGCAGCCCGGCTACGGCCCACAGGGGCGCCAGCGCCCGCCAGAGCGGTTTCCAGGGGGTGGTCATGCCCGGCATTCTACCATTGCGGCCCCCGCTCGGGCCGTGAGCAGGGCAATCAGTGAAGATGCTCACCCACGCCCGCCGCGGGTATAATGAGCCGCACCGGGCCGTGCCGCGCCGCGTGGCCCTGAGGAGCGTAACATGCGACGCTACATTGCCTTGTGGATCGGGCTTATGGCCCTGGTCGCCGGCTGTCGGGCCCGGCCTTCGAGCCCGCTGCCGGCCCATGTGTATGCGACCCCCACGCCGCGGCCGACGGCCTCGATGACGGCCTCGGCCCTCCCAACCGCGGCGGCCTCGCCGCGGCCCTCGGCCACGGCCGCCCCCCAGCCCAGTCCGACGAACACGCCCACGCCGCCCCCCACGGAGGATTATCCCCCGGTTTTCTTCGTCGTCATCGGTGATTTTGGCCTCGCGGGCTCCGCGGAACAGGCCGTGGCCGATTTGGTGCTCGCGGCCGAGCCGGATTTCATCGTCACCGCGGGCGACAACAACTATCCCAACGGCAGTCTGGACACCTGGGACGCGAATGTGAGCGCCTACTACGGCGACTATCTGGCGCGGGGCGCGTTCTTCCCGGCCTGGGGGAATCACGATTGGGGCTATCACCGCAAGAAGTTGCCCGCGCTGGAAAAGGTGGACTACCTGCCCGAGCCCAAGCGTTATTACGAGTTCGTGCGCGGGCCCGTGCACTTTTTCGTCCTCGACAGCAACTGGCAGGAGCCCGACGGCACGACCGCGAAGTCGCGGCAGGCCCGCTGGCTGCAGGAGCGGTTGGCCGCGTCGTCCACGCCGTGGCAGGTGGTCGTGGTGCACCACGCGCCCTTTTCGTCGGGTCGGCACGGCTCGCAAACCCGCCTGCAGTGGCCTTATCGGGCCTGGGGCGCGGATGTGGTGCTGGCCGGCCACGATCACACTTACGAGCGCATCGAACACGACGGGCTGACCTACATCGTGAACGGCGTGGGCGGGCATCCCAGCCTGTACGAGTTCCAGACGCCCGTGCCCGGAAGTCGCTTCCGTTTCAACGAGGACTACGGCGCGCTGTTCGTGTGGGCCGATGGGGAGCACATGCGCTTCGAGATGCACACCGTGGAGCACGGGGTGATCGACGCGTTCACCCTGACGCGCGGGGAGTAGGCTGCGGGGGGCGGCTCAGCGCCCAACCCACGGGCAAGAGCAGCAGGGCCAGCGCGGGCGTGAGGAAGAGCATGGCCGGGTCGCGCGCGTAGAGCCAGCCCGCCAGGGGCGCGGCCACGGTCAGCGACAGCCCGACCACGGTTTCCACCAGGCCGTACACCAGGCCGCGCTGTCCGGCCGGGGCCCGGGTTTGGGCCTGCGCGTGGGCCAGGGGCCGGGTCGCGCGCAGGCCGCCGAAGAGGAAGTACGCGCCTTGATAGGCGCGCCAACTTTGGCCCCGCCAGATCAGTCCGGCCGCCAGGGCCTGCCCGCTGAAGGCCAGGCTCAGCCCCCAGAAGGGCGGCAGCGCGCCCAGCAGCGCGTTGGACAGGGTCGCGCCCAGCGCGTACAGGGTGCCCAACTCGCCGATGCGGGGCAGGCTCACGCCCCGTTGCTCGTTCAGGAAGTTGGGCAGCAGGGGGTGCGGAATCGTCACCAGCACGAACACCAGCCAGATCCAGCCCACCAGCAGCCATACCGGACGGGGGAGATCCCGCAGCGCCTGCCGCAACGAGGTGCGGGTGGAATGCGACGCGGCGGGGCCGCTGGGCCACGGATGGGGCCGGGTGCGCAGCACCAGGATCGTCGAGAGGGTGAACAGGCCCGCGGCCAGGGCATAGACCCGCGGCAGGCCCCACACCTGCGCGATGCGTCCGCCCAGCCAGGGCCCGACGATGGTGCCCAGGTTGAACGCGGCCGAGGTCAGGGTGAGCACCCGAGCCAGCGAAAAGCGGCCCCGCACCTGGCCCAGGTAGGCCTGCAAAGGCACCATGACGAACAGCGCGGCGTGGTAGAGCCACAGCCCGAGCACGAACAGGGTCAGCCCGCGCGCCGCGGCCATCGCGATCGCGCCCAGGGTGCCCACGATCCAGCCCGCGGCCAGCAGCCGGTGAGGCCCCCAGCGGTCCACCAGCCGCCCCACGGGCAGGTGCATGACCGTCACCAGCGCGCCGGCCACGCCCAACACCCGGCCGATGCCCTCGGGCGAAGCGCCCAATTGGGCCAGGTACAGGGGTTGAAAGTGATAGAACAGCCCATCGCCCACGCCCCAGGCCAGCAACGAGAGGGTCATCAACCACAAGTCACGCTTCATGAGCACCCTCGGGCGGTGGGGGATGGGGCTCCGCGCGCGGCGCGGCCAGCACGCGGTCCAGAAACTCGCCCACGGCCTGGTACACCTCTTCGCGATTGGCGCCCAGGGTGATGACATGGCGGTTCACCCGCTGGAGGACGCGCACTTTGTGGGCCGAGGAGATGGCGCGGGCGTACAGTTCCATGTGCGCCACCGGCGCGATGCTGTCGCCCGTGGCATAGACGAAGAGGGCCGGCGCGGTCACGCGCGCCAGCCGGGGATGCAGATGGGCCAGGAAGTCGCGAAAAGTCAGCAAACTGCGGATGGGGTAGGCGGGGTAACTCAAGTGGACTTCGGGCAACCGCACCGGATCCACCAGCGGCGGCCGCCAGAAACGTTTGGACCAGTACGGCATGATCCAGCGCAAGAGGGGCAGCAGCGGCATGAGGGGGTGCTTGGGCAGGCGATAAGGCGCGGCCAGCACGCCCACCGCGGCCACGGGAAAGCGCGTGGCGTGGTACAGCGCCAGCGCGCCGCCCAGGGAGAGGCCGACCACCGCGATGGTGCGGTGCCCCGCGCTGCGCAGCAGGTGCCAGCCGTCCTCCACCGAGGCCGCCCAATCCTGCCAGGTGGTGCGGGCCATGTCCCGGGGCGAGGTCGCGTGGCCGGCCAGGCGCACGCCCAACGCGGTGTAGCCCCGTTCGGCCAGGTAGGCCCCCAGAAAGCGCATTTCTTGCGGCGTGGCGGTGAAACCGTGCACCAGGAGCACGGCCTTTTCGCCGCGCGGGAAGAAGAACGGTTCGGCCCAGGGCCAGATGAAACCCGAAGACGCGGTCTGTGCATCCGTAGCCATGACGCCATCATCCTCCCTGGGCCAACTGCTCCAGACGCCGACGGTCGGTGAAGATGAAATGCCGCCGCCGCACCTGCAACACGCCCTCGCGCGCCAGGCGTTGCAGCACCCGGCTGACCAGTTCGCGGCTGGTGCCCACCATCGCGGCCATCTCGTCCAGCGTCAGATAGCGGGGCAAGGGGCGTCCTTCGTGGGGCGGGTAGTACTTGACCAGCAGCCGGGCGACCCGATGCGCGACGGACTGAAAGGCCAGGCTGTAGATGACCTCGCGCACCTGGCGCATCCAGCCCACGATTTCGCCGTTCAGAGCCCACAGCGCGTCGGGGTGCTTCCAGAGCAGAGGGAGCACGATCTCGCGCGGCCACCAGTAGAGGAACGCGGCCGCGGTGATCTCCAGCGAAGCGGGCATGGGCTGGTCGTCGAACATGGTATGGCCCCAGACGGCCGCGCCCGGGCTCAGCCGAAAGACCACCTGCCTGCGGCCCGACGGCGCCACCAGGGTCCATTGGGCGCCGCCCGCGGCCAGCAGCGCGACCCGGGGCCACCGTTCGCCCTGGTGGCACAGGACCTCCCCTTTGTCCAGCGTGCGCTCCCGGGCCGTGCGGATGAGTTCCTCGTGTTCCGCGGCGGTGAGGCGTCCAAATACCGGATTCTGTTCAAGAAGCGAGTGCAATGTCCGTGTATTCATCATTGGATTTGTAAAAAGTCAAAGACATGCGGCCAAATTCGCGTTATAATTAGGGAGAGACACGCCGCCTCAGGCGTGCATCCCCTCAAGGAGGATTTCCGATGCTCAAAGAGTTCAAGGATTTCGTCATGCGCGGGAATGTGCTGGACATGGCCGTAGGCATCATTCTGGGCACCGCGTTTGGCGCCATCATCAAGTCCTTGGTGGATGACATCCTCATGCCGCCGATCGGGCTGTTGTTGGGCGGCGTGGACTTCGCCAATCTGTTCATCGTGTTGCGCCCCGGGACGCCGCCGCCGCCCTACCCCTCGCTGGCCGAGGCCCAAGCCGCCGGCGCGGTGACCTTGAATTACGGTCTCTTTATCAATGCGATTGTTTACTTCCTCATCATCGCCTTCGCCATCTTCATGATCGTGCGCACGGTCCAGCGCTGGCAAGAAGAAGAGGCCCCGGCGGAGCCCACGACCAAGACTTGCCCGTACTGCTACTCCGAGATCCCGATTCAGGCCGTACGCTGTCCGTATTGCACCTCCGAATTGCCCACATCCTAACCGAGTCGCGGGCGGGCGAAAGGCCGGAG
>JAADEN010000168.1 GCA_013153375.1 Chloroflexota bacterium
GTCGGCCAGGGCGGCGCGCAGGTGCTTCTCCAACGGGGCCGGGTCGCCGCCAGCCAGCGCGGCGCGCACTGCGGCCTCGAACGCGGGCAGATTGTGCACGGGCAATTGCAGAATCGCATCGGCCAGGTCGGACCAACCCTGCTGCCGCGCGAGGGCGCGGAATTGCGTTTCGGCCCGTTGCAAGGCTGCATGCAGGTCATCCCACGCGCGGCGCTGGTCCAGCCAATCCGCGGTCGCGTCCACCGCGTCCGCGGCCAGAGACGCGCCGGGCACGCCCGCAGCCCCCAGGGCCCGGAGCACGAATTTCAAGGTCTGGCGCAGAGTGGAGGTGGCATCCTCGGGCATGGAGGTATTATAACAGTGGGGAGCAGGGAGCGGGGAGCACTGAGCAGGGAGCGGGAAGTTAGAGGTTGGTAGTTAGCGCCAACTTCCAACAACCATCCTCAAACCTCCATCTATCTCCGTGTTCATCCGTGGTTTCGAAAGAGCCGTTAGCCGTCAGCCGTCAGCCGGTGGGACAGTCGGCAGTCGGTAGTCGTCAGTCGGTAGTCATCCGTTTTTTCATCCGCGTCCATCCGCGTTCATCCGCGGTTTCCGTGTCCATCCGTCCCCATCCGTGTTCATCCGTGGTTTGGAAACAGCCGTTAGCCGTCAGCCGGTGGCCGGTGGCTGGGCGCACTGCGCACTGCGGACTGCGCACCGCTCCCCACTCACTACTCACCACTCACTACTGACCACTCACCTACTCCCCACCACCAGCACCAACCCCACGGCCACGGCCCACAGCGCGGCGGTGGCCAGCGCGCGGCGCAGGGGGCTGCGCTGATCGCGCAGGCGCAGGGGCATCACCCGGTTGAGGAAGAAGCCGGCCTGCTCGTTCTGATCCAGCGCGTCGAAGGGGTAGGGCTCCAGCCGCCAGCGGGGCCCGGCCAGGGCGATGAAGGCCAGCCCGCCCAGCGCGCCGCCGATGTGGCCCCAGTTGTCCACCCGGGGCAGCACGAAGCCCAACAGCAGGTTCACCCCGATGAGGCTCCACATGGCCTGCATCACCCGCTGGCCCCACAGGCCCAGAATCTCCCGATGGCGGCGCATGAGCAGCCACAGCGCGGCGAACACGCCGAACACCGCGGACGATGCACCCACCGCAAATCCGGGATTGAGCACGGCCGAAAGCGCGTTCCCCCACAACCCCGCGGTGAGGTACAGGGCCAGGAACCAGCCCTTGCCCAGCAGCCGCTCCAGGGTCGGGCCGTAGAGGTACAGCGCGTACATGTTGAAAGCCAGATGCATGAGACCGCCGTGCACGAACAGGGGCGTCCACAAGCGCCACCACTGGCCCCAGCGCACGATGAAGGACGCAGGGGCCTTCATCAGCCACAGCATCACCAGGTCCTCGCCCAGCAGCAGTTGCGAGGCCACCTGCAGCACATAGACCAGGATGGACACGGCCAGCAGGGTGTAAGTGACCCACGCCCGGCCGCGGCCCAGGTAGATGCGCGCGCTGCGGGGCTGCCAGGTCTCGTAGGGGGTGCCTTCGGGGCGGGGCAAAGTCATGGCCGGCTCCTTGAGGAAGAGGTGGGTGGATTATAATCCAGGCATCCTACGCTGGAGGGCGGGCATGAGCCGTTGGGTACTGGTCACCGGCGCGGCCCGGGGCATTGGCCGGGCCATCGTGGACGCGTTTCGCGGCCGGGGCTGGCAGGTGGTGGGCTGGGATCGCCGCGAGCCCGAGGACTGGCCCGCAGACGCGCGCTTTCGGCAGGTGGATGTGGCCGATCCCGGGGCCGTGGACGCGGGCATCGCGGCCCTGGCCGAGCGCACCCCCAGGCTGCACGCGCTGGTCAACAACGCCGCGGTGCAGATCGCCAAGCCCCTGGTCGAGACCACCCCCGCGGAGTGGGACGCGCTCATGGCCGTCAACCTGCGGGGGCCGTACCTGGTCAGCCGGGCCGCGTATCCGCTGCTGCGGGCCGCGGGCGACGCGGCCGTGGTGCATGTGGCGTCGGTGCACGCGCTGGCCACCTCGGCCAACATCGCGGCCTACGCGGCCAGCAAAGGCGGGCTCCTGGCCCTGACCCGGGCCATGGCCATCGAATGGGCCCCCGCGGGCATTCGGGTCAACGCGGTGCTGCCCGGCGCGGTGGACACGGACATGCTGCGGGCCGGGCTGCGCCGCGGGCACCTGCACGCCGCGGACCTGGAGGCCCAACTCGCGGAACTGGCCCGCCGCACGGTCCTGGGCCGGGTGGGCACCCCCGCGGAGATCGCGGCCGCGGTGGTCTTCCTGGCCGACCCCGCGCAGTCGTCCTTCATGACCGGCCACGGCCTGGTGGTGGACGGCGGCGCGACCATCCGCCTGAGCACGGAGTGAGCCCCATGGCATCCCTGGCCAAAACCGTGGCCCGTTACCTGCCCCGCTGGGCCGTGCCCTGGGTCCGCGCGGCCTACCTCAAGGCCCTGTGGCTGCCCCAGTGGCCCGCGGCCACCTTCCACCCCTGGCGGCGGGCCAGCATCCGGCGGCTGGCCGCGCTCAAAGACCGCTACCGGGGCCAGCGGGCCTTCATCCTGGGCAACGGCCCCAGCCTGCGCCGCACGCCCGTGCACCTGCTGCGGGACGAATTCACCTTCGGCCTCAACCGGGTGTACCTGGCCTTTCCCGAATGGGGGTTCCGCACGCGCTTTCTGGTGGCGGTCAACGACCTGGTCATCGAGCAGTGCGCGGCCGACCTGCGGGCCCTGGACATGCCCAAGTTCGTCACCTGGCGGGCCCGGCGCTGGCTGCCCCTGGACCCGCACACCACCTTCCTGTTCACCACCTACATGGACCCCACCTTCGCCACCGACGCGCGCGGCCGGCTGTGGGAGGGCGCGACGGTCACCTATGTGGCCCTGCAACTGGCCTTCCACATGGGCTTCGACCCCGTCATCCTGGTGGGGGTGGACCACAGTTTCAAGACCCAGGGCCCGGCCAACCAGACCGTGGTGTCCCAGGGCGACGACCCCAACCACTTCCTGCCCCACTACTTCGGGCGGGGCTTCCGCTGGCAATTGCCCGACCTGGAGACTTCGGAATACGCGTACCGCCTGGCCCGCGAGGCGTATGAGCGGGCCGGGCGGCAGGTGCTGGACGCCACCATCGGCGGCCAGTTGCAGGTCTTTCCCAAGGTGGCGTTTGAGAACTTGTTCTGAGGCCGGGCGGCGCGGGCCGAACCGGAGGTCGTCCCCCACCCCCGCACCCTGAGGTCAGACGCGCGCCGCGGTCTGCAACCGAGGACGGAACTTGTAGCCGTAGAGGATGACCCCGCGCTCGCCCTGGTCGGTGCGCAAGCGGCGGGTGACCATCTCCACGGGCATGCCGATGTAGGGCTCTTCCGCGCCCAGGTCGGTGAGTTGCGCGGTGACGGTCGGGCCCTCTTCGAGGCGCACCAGAGCCACCACATAGGGCGCCTGGGCCGCGAATTCGGCCGGGGGCTGGGTGACCACGGTGTACGAGAGCACCTCCCCGCGGCCCGAGAACGCGTACGCGGTCTTGGCCTCGGTCTTGCACACCGGGCACACATCGCGCGGGGGGAAGAGTTTGGCCCCACACGAGGGGCACACCTCGCCCACCAGCGCGTAACGCTGCTTCTTCAGCCGCCAATGGCGCGGGACTTCCATGGCTCACCTCCTACGCGAGCACGCGTCGAGGCTCTTTATAGGACGGCCAGGCTCTCAAAAACTCTCAACTTGGGGCGGTCTCAGGCCGCGGGAACCAGGGGAACGGTGTGGGGCGCAACTTCGGGCTCGGCCACGGGCTGCAAACGGTGGATGTCGGTGAGCCAGATGGCCGTGTAACGCTGATAGGCAAAGTAGCGCCGCCCCCACCAGGATTCGAGAAAGGCCGTGCTCCAGTGCGCGAAGTGGGGCCGACCGTCGTAAGGCTGGGGATAGGCCGGATCCAGAATGTACCAGCGGTCCACGAAGGGGTCGTACCCCGCGACCACCACCGCGTGGGGCACGCCGTTGTGCCAGGCCCCATACAGCAGGGTGGGATAGCCCGAGTGCAAATGGGTGACCAACTGGGCGATGGGCAAACGGCCCCGCAGGTGCACCCGCCAGGGCCGCGGATGGCCGTGGCGCACGAACGCGCGTCCCAGACAGCGCAGCGCGGCCGCGGCCCGTCCGGGCGGAACCGCGCCGATGAAGGGCAGGCGGTAGAAGCCCAGGCCGTAGAGGGGCGCGCGGTCCATGGCCCGAGCCAGATCGGGGTAAGGCACCCGAATGTCGTCGTAACCGGCCAGCCACAGGGCCTGATGGATGATCATAGCCATGCTCGCCACCGCGCAATCGTTGGGCGTGGTCTGCCGCCCGTCGAACTGATGCTGGTGCGTGGCGAGCAACTGCTGGGGTGAGAGCCCGGCCAGCCAATGGACGCGCCGCGCGGGGGTGGGCGGCGGCGCGGGGGTTTGACGCGCGCCGTACCACAGCCGATCCATCCAGGTGCCCAGACGACGACGCAGGGAGGTGCTCATGACGGCCCGGTTTCACTCGCCGAGGGGATCGCGTCTTCGGGCGACGGGCCCTCGGGGGCGGGCTCGGCCTCCGGGGGCGATGCGGATTCCAGGATCTCGTCCAACGAGAGGTCTTCGCGGCGCATGCCCGGCACCGGGGTGCCGCAATACGGGCACAGGTTCCAGGGCAACTCCAGCAAACGCTGGCAATGATGGCACACCTTGCGCAATTTGGTGTGACAGTGGGGGCACACGATCCAATCGGGCTCGATGCGCCGGGCGCAGCCGGGGCAACGCCGGGTCTCGTCCAGGGCCTGCAACAGGGCTTCCTCTTCCAATGCGCGGCGATACTCTTCCTCCAGGGTCAGGGGCGGACGCAGCAGCCAATAGACGGCCACGCCCGGCAGAAAGAGCACCGCGACCACCAGCAAGGCCAACAAACGCAACAGGGGATCCCGGGTGCGGGCCCGGATGTCCCGCCAGGTCCAGACCAGCGTGGCCAGCCACAGGGCCACGCCAAAGGCCACGGCCCAGGCCGTGGCCAACATGGCCAGGGTGCGCAGGGTTTCAGGAGCGAGATCGGCGAACATGTGTGATTCCTGGCATGAAATGGAATGGAGGGATTATACCCTACCTCGGCCCTCGGCGCGCTTCACGAGCGGGCGGGTCGGGGCCGCGGGGCCAGGGAGAGGGCCCAACGGTAGGCTTCCCACAGGCGCTGCACATTGCGCGACCAGTCGGCCTGGGCCTCGGCCCGCAGCCGCGCGTTGCGGCGCATGGCCTGGAGCGCGCGCCGCGACTGGCGGGCGAAGCGCAAGATGGCCGCGGCCAGGGCTTCGGCGTCCCCCGGCGGGAAGAGTTCGCCCTCCCGCCCCGGCGTCACCCACTCCCGGTTGGAAGGAATGTCGGACACCAGCACGGGCACGCCGCTGGCCAGGGCCTCCATGAGGGACACGGAGGAGCCGTCGCTGTACGACGCGCTGACATACAAATCCGCGGCCCGGTAGATGTTGGGCAGGTCGTCTTGCGACACCTGGCCCGCGAAGTGCACCCGCTCGAGCACGCCGCCTTGCTCCAAGATCTCCCGAATCTGGGCCTCTTGCGAGCCGCGGCCCAGCATGAACAGGCGCAGGCGCGGCTCACGCCGCGCGGCCTGCACGAACGCGCGGGCCACCACATCCACGCCGTAGATGGGCTCCCACGAGCGGGTGTGCAGGACGATGAACGCATCCTGCCAGCCCAACAGGCTGCGCAGGCGCTCGCCCAGCGCGGGGTCGGGCGAAAACTGTTCCAGGTCCACGCCCCAGGGGAACACGGCCAGGGGCGTGCTGCGGGGCAGGCCCAACTCGCGGGCCTTCCGGGCCACGACCCGATTGTCGGCCAGGAACACATCGGCCCGACGCAACACGAAGCGGGTGATGGCCCGCGTGAACACGCTGCGGGAGGGCGCGCGCAAGATGTCCGAACCCCACGACATGACCACCAGAGGACGGGCCTCGACCCAGGCGGCGATGAAGGCCACGGGCTGCACCGGCCCCGCGTGCACCAGATCGGGCTGCACTTCCCGCAGCACGCGGCGCAAGCCGTCGGTGTACAGGGGCAGCCGCGACCACTGAAAAGGCCCGCGGCCGCCGATCCAGTC
>JAADEN010000204.1 GCA_013153375.1 Chloroflexota bacterium
TGGGCCAGGTGCGCCTGGTGGGCCTGAGCACGGCCGCGCACACCGCGGATTGGTACTCCCACCGCGCGGAGCATGGCCGCACCGGACGCTTTGGCGTGTTGGCCGCGTTGGGGTAAAGGGAAAACCCCTCCCATCCCCCGCGGCGGGCTGGCCGCCCGCCGCGTCCCCTTCCCTCCCCTCATAGGGGCGGGAAGGGGCACACCCTGGCCTCTCGCGAGGCGAAGGGCGCGACGGTAGGGGCGACCGGCCGGTCGCCCGCCCCAGGGTGGGGTTTGAGGGCCGGACGAGCCCCACGGCTTTGCACCTGTCCCGCCTGTCTCACCCGTCGCGCCCACAAACATCACCGGAGGTCTTCTCGATGAGCAACGCCACCCTGCCCGGTCCCGACGACACCCTGCGCGAGGTCCTGCCCAACGGCATCGTGGTGCTGGCCCGCGCCAATTTCGCCAGCCCGTCGGTGGTGGTGCACGGCTACCTGCCCCGCGGGGGCGCGCTGCACGACCCGCGCGGCAAGGAAGGGCTGGCCGAGTTCACAGCCTCCATGCTGCTGCGGGGCACCCGCGGCCACACGCACCAGCAGATGTTCGACGCGCTGGAGTCCATGGCCGCCAACCTGGCCTTCGTCGGCCACACCCACAGCGTGGGCATCCGCGGCCGCAGCCTGGCCGAAGACCTGCCCGCGCTGCTCGCGCTGCTGGCCGAGGCCCTGCGCGAACCCACCTTCCCCGCGGACGAAGTGGAGAAGCGCCGCGGGCAGGTGCTCACCGGCCTGGCCATCCGCGCCCAGGACACCACGGCCCGAGCCGCGGACGCCGCGCTGCACGCGCTGTACGACGGCCATCCCTACGGACGCACCCTGGCCCAGGTCGAGCAAGGCGTGCGCAGCCTGACCCGCGCCGACCTGGCCGCGTTCCACGCCGCGCACTACACGCCCCCGGGGATGGTGCTGGCCGTGGTGGGCGCGGTCGCGCCCGAGCAGGCCGTGGAGCACATCGCCGCGGCCCTGGGCGACTGGCGCGGGCCCGAACCTCCGCCCGAGCCCTCGGTGCCCGCGGCCGCGCCGCCCCCGGAGGAAATCCGCCGCGAAGTGCCCCTGCCGGGCAAGAGCCAGAGCGACATCGTGCTGGCCACGGTGGGCCCCAGCCGTTTCGCGGACGACTACCTGCCCGCGGCCCTGGGCAACAGCGTGTTGGGCCGCTTCGGCATGATGGGCCGCATCGGCGAGGCCGTGCGCGAAAAGGCCGGGCTGGCCTACTACGCGTATTCGTCCCTGGGCGGCGGCCCGGGGCCCGGCCCCTGGCAGGTCATCGCCGGCGTGGCGCCCGAGAATGTGGACCGGGCTTTGGATTTGATCCGGGCCGAACTGCGGCGCTTCATCGCCGAGGGCGTCACCGCGGAGGAACTGGCCGATGTGCAATCCCAGGCCATCGGCAGCCTGCCGTTGGAACTGGCCACCAACGCGGGCGTGGCCGCGGCATTGGTGCATGTGGAACGCTACCGCTTGGGGCTGAACTACTATCGGGAGTACGAAGCCCGCATCCGGGCCATCACCGTGGAGGATGTGCGGCGGGCCGTGCAGCACTACTGGCACCCCGGACGCTGGACCATCGGCATCGCGGGGCCGCCGGAGACGCCGCGGGCCGCCGCGGAGCCGTCCCCCCAACCCCAGGAGGCCGCGCCATGACCGCGCCCCGCCCCGTGCGCCTGGCTTTGCCCTCCAAGGGCCGCCTGGCCGACGCGACGCTGGATTTTCTGGCCCGCAGCGGCCTGCGGGTGGAAAAGGCCAACCCGCGGCAGTACATCGCCCGCATCCCCGCGCTGCCCGAACTGGAGGTGCTCTTTCAGCGGGCCGGGGACATCGTGGTGGGCGTGCGGCAGGGCAGCGTGGATTTCGGCATCACCGGCCTGGATGTGGTGGAAGAGAAGCGCGGGCCGGGCGACGCGGTGCTGGTGCTGCACGACGCGCTGGGCTTCGGCCACTGCCGCCTGACCTTAGCCGTGCCCGAGGCCTGGGACGAGGTGCACACCCTGGCCGATTTGCAGCGGGAGACCGCGGCTTTGGGCCGGCCTCTGCGGGTGGCCACCAAGTTCCCGCACCTGAGCGCGCGCTTCCTGGAGCGCCACGGCATCCCGCATGTGCTCATCCACGCGGAGGGCACCCTGGAGATCGCGCCCACCATCGGCTACGCGGACGCGATCGTGGACCTGGTGACCACGGGCCAGACCCTGCGGGACAACCGCCTGCGCGCCCTGGACGACGGCGTGATTCTGGAGTCCCAGGCCGTGCTCATCGCCAACCGGAACGCGCTGCAGCAGCGCGCCGCCGCGCTGGACATCGCCCGCCGCCTGCTGGAGTACATCGAGGCGCACCTACGCGCGCAGGAGCACTTTCTGGTCATCGCCAATGTGCGCGGGGAAAGCGCGGCGGCCGTGGCCGAACGCATGGCCGCGCAGCCGCACATCGGGGGCTTGCAAGGCCCCACCATCTCGCCCGTGTACCCGCGCGACGGCGGGCAATGGTTCTCGGTGAGCATCGTGGTGGCCCGCCGCGACCTGAACGCGGCCATCGCGGAACTGCGGGCCATCGGCGGCAGCGGCGTCATCGTCACGCCCGCGCTGTACATCTTCGAAGAGGAGCCGCCGCGCATTCAGGCCCTGCTGCGCGCGCTGGGGCGATAGTCGCGCGGGAAAGACAGGGCGCGCCCGCGGGCCTCAGGCGTCCGTGTCCGACGCGTCGTGGGGCAGCGGCTCCCGCGCGGGCACCTGGGCCAGGGCGGCGCGCAGTTTCTCCCGGCTGCCCTGGCGGACTGCGCACCGCGCTGCTCCCCACTCCTCACTCACCACTCCCCACTGACCGCTCACAAATACTCCTTGAACCACCGCACGATGTGCTTGAGCCGCGCGATGCGGCGGTCCGTGCGGCCCACCCGGCTCAGGCCGTGGGGCTCGTCCGGGAAGCGCACCATCTCGGTGGGCACGCCTTGATACTTCAGAATCACGAAGGCCTGCTCGCCCTGCTCGATGGGCGTGCGATGGTCCTGCTCGCTGTGGATGATGAGGGTGGGCGTGCGGGCCTGGGGCAGATAGGCCACGGGCGAGTGCTTCCAGTAGCCCTCCAGGTCCTCCCACGGCGGCTTGCCGCCCAGAGGATACTGGAAGATCCAGTTGAAGTCGCTGGTGCCCCACATGCTGATGAAGTTGCTCACCACCCGCTGGGCCACCGCGGCCTTGAAACGGTGGGTGTGGCCGATGATCCACAGGGTCATGAAGCCGCCGTAACTGCCGCCCGTGACGCCCAATCGCGTCTCGTCCACGAAGGGCTGTTGGGCCAGGTGCTCGGCCCAGGCCATCACATCCTGATAGTCGTACGAGCCCCAATCGCCCCAAATGGCCTTGGTGTGGGCCTCGCCGTAGCCCCGTCCGCCCCGGGGATTGCTGAAGCCGATCACCCAGCCCTGCGCGGCCAGGTAGTAGAACTCGTGCATGAAGGCCAGACCGTACTGGGTCTGCGGCCCACCGTGGATTTCCAAAATGGCCGGGTAGCGGCGCTGGGGATCGAAGTCGGGCGGCTTGAGCAGCCAGCCGTGGACGGGATACCCGTCCGCGCTGGGCACCCAGGCCTCCTCGATGGTGCCCAGGTCCACCCGGCGCAGCCAGGCGTTGAGCCGGGTGCGCTTGCGGTCCCGGCCCGTGCGCAGGTCCCGCACCCATATCTGGCCGGGATCGGTGAACGTGCCGAAGAAGTAGGCCAGGGTGGTGCCGTCCCGATCCAGGTCGAAGAAGCCCACCGCGCCTTCCCGGTCCACCACCGTGGTCAGGTCGGTGCCGTCCCGGTTCACCCGGCGCACCTGCACCCGACCGTGCCACGCCACGGGGAAGTACAGGGCCTGGCTGTCGGGC
Organism: Chloroflexota bacterium; assembly: GCA_013153375.1. Lineage (GTDB taxonomy): Bacteria > Chloroflexota > Anaerolineae > Anaerolineales > DRMV01 > JAADEN01. Next base: position 3,901 of record JAADEN010000204.1, read on the forward strand.
GTCCACAGCGGCCGCGGGGTGGCCCACGCGCCGATGACATCGTTCAGGATGTCCACCGCGGCGTGCAGGTCGTGATCCGCGGTCAGATTGCGGGCCTGGCCGCCGTCCGAGGGCACCACCCACAGGGAGTGATTGCGCCACCACTCGCCCTGGCCCTCGCGGCCGTAGTAGGCGATGTAGCGTCCGTCGGGCGAGACCGCGGGGCTGTACTTAGGGCCGTAAGGCGTGGGGATGCGTTCCATCTCGCCGCCCGCCGCGGGGATGCGCCACAGGTCCACCGCGTCGGGCTCCCGGTCGGGGTCGGGCCGGCGGTTGGACACGAACACGATCCACTGGCCGTCGGGGCTCCACGCGGGCGCGGTCTCGTCGTGCACCGGGCCCTCGGTCAACTGCCGGGCCCGGCCCGAAGGCACATCCACCACCCACAGATGCCAACGCTCGTGGGGCAGGAAGCCCACGCCGTCCAACTTGTAGAACAGCCGCGTGACGCGCCGCTCCACCAGCCCCAACTTCTTGCGCCGCTCGTCCTTCTCCAGAGCCAGCATCTCGGGGTCTTTCTTGCGGAACTGCACCACCAGCCGCCGGCCGTCGGGGCTCCAGGCCATATCGCCGAACTGGCCGGGCAGGTCCGTCAGGCGGCGGGCCTCGCCGCCGTCCACGGGGATGAGGTAGATCTGGGGCTGCTTCTCGTCGTGCCGATTGGACACGAACGCGATGGTCCGCCCGTCGGGGCTCCAGCGGGGCATGGAATCGTTGTGGTCGCCCGTGGTGAAGGGCCTGGCCGGGCCGCCGTCGGTGGGCGCCAGCCACAGGTTGGTGTACTTCTTCTCGGTCTTGCGGTCCACCCGTTCGACCACATACACCACCCAGCGGCCGTCGGGCGAGATGCGCAGGTCCTTGATGAGCCGGAAACGGTACAGGTCTTCGGCCGTGATGCGTCGCTTGGGCATGGGGTTTACTCCGGGGGATGGGCTCCGCGCGGGCCGGGGCCCGCCGCGGGCGAGCAAAGGTATTACGATTATACCATTTGGCGGGGCCGCGGCCCTTCCCAGGCCGAGCCCCACGCCCAGGTTGGCATCAGGACGCCGCCCCGCGCTCGAAATGCGTCACCAGCCGAACCGTGATCTCGGCGAACAGCAGCGCGGTGAGGCTGCCGGCCACGAAGGAGGGCAAAGTCAGCCCCACCACGACCCTGTGCAGCCCGAACGCGCGGTGGGCCGTGAGCCACGAGAGCATCCGGCTCATGCCCAGGGGCAAATAAGACGCGCGCTGGAGGAGGAAGTACAGCAGTCCGTGCAGCAGGGCCACGCTGGCGAACACGACCGCCAGGCGCGGGCGCTGATGGCGCCAGAAAAAGCGCAGCCCCCAATAACCGCTCAGCGCGGCCCAGTACAGCAGCCACAAAAGCACGGCCTGAACCCACGGGGAGGTGAGGGCTTGGGGCCGCGGACCGCCGCGCTCCAGGGACAACCAAGGCCAGCGCGTCTCGATCCCCAGACTCAACGCCCAGAGGCCCACCGCGGCCAGGGTCAGCCAAAGCGTGCTCCGGGAACGCGAAACTTGGGTGGACATTGTGGGGTCTCCTAAAACCCAACAGGAAAATGCCAATCTACACAAAGAAGGTGTAAGTTTATAATACTGCAAATCGTGGCTCGAAGCGGAACATGATACAATTTCTTTTAGAAGCCTGTGTCTCGAACCTCAGAGGATGCCATGCAACCCGCTGATTTTGCTCCCCAGGCTCCGGGACGCGTGGTGCGGGTCGGTCAAGGTCGGGCGGCGTATTGGGCCTTCGTGCCCGCCCCCTTGCCCCCGCGCCTCGCGTACACCCCGCGCCTGCTTCAGATGCTCTCCAGCGCGGACCGCGCGGTGGGCGAACTCGCAGGCCTGGGCCGTGCGTTGCACAATCCCTGGCTGCTGGTGCAGCCTTTCCTGCGTCGGGAGGCGGTCCTTTCGTCCCGCATCGAGGGTACCGAGGCCGAACTGTCCGATGTGTATGCGTACGAAGCCGGCGTGCGCAAGGGCCTCCCGCCGGATGTGCGCGAGGTCCACAACTATGTGCGGGCCCTGCAACACGGCCTGGAGCGGTTGCAAACGCTGCCCGTCTCCCTGCGTCTGCTGCGGGAGATTCACGCTATTTTGATGGAAGGCGTGCGCGGCGAGCACGCGACGCCGGGCGAATTTC
>JAADEN010000081.1 GCA_013153375.1 Chloroflexota bacterium
TGCTGCGGCACCCCGAGGGCGTGCTGCGGGTGCAGGTACGCCGCGGGCTCATCCTGACCGCGGGCGGGTTCGCGCGCAGCCGGCCCCTGCGCCAGCGCTTCCACCGCCCGCCCTCGGACCCGGCCTGGACCGCGGCCGCGACCACCGACACGGGCGACGCGCTCCAGATGGCCGAGGCCGTGGGCGCGGCCCTGGGCCTGACCGACCGCCTGTGGTGGAATCCCGTGACCCTGGTGCCCGGCTCGGACTACGCCTGGCTGCTGGTCATCGAAAAAGGGCTGCCCGGCGCGCTGCTGGTGGACCGTTTCGGCCAGCGCTTCGTCAACGAGAGCGCGCCCTATCTGGATGTGGGCCGGGCCATGTACACGCCCGACCGCCGCGGACGGCCCCGGGTGCCCGCGTACCTCATCCTGGACGCCCGGGCCCGGGCCGAGTATCCCCTGGGGCCGCTGCTGCCCGGCAAGTTCCAGCCCTGGTGGGCCGTGCCCGCGCGGCTGAGCGAGACCTGGCTGGTCCGGGCGGACTCCCTCCGCGACCTGGCCCAGCGCCTGGGCATTGATCCCGCGGGCCTGGAGGCCACGGTGGCGCGCTTCAACGCGCACGCGCGGCAGGGCCGGGACCCCGACTTCGGGCGGGGGCGCAGCGCGTACGACCGCTACTATGCGGACCCGCGCGTGCGGCCCAATCCCGCGCTCGCGCCGTTGGAGCGACCGCCTTTCTACGGGCTGCGGGTCTATCCGGGCGACATGGGCACCCAGGGCGGCCTGGTCCTCACCCCCGAGGGCCAGGTACGCCACCGGCAGGGCGGCGTGATCGCGGGGCTGTACGCCGCGGGCAACACCGCGGCCGCGCCCCTGGGCCCCATCTACCCCGGCGCGGGCGGCACCCTGGGCCCGGCCTTCACCTGGGCCTTCCTGGCCGCGGAGCACGCCACGAACCCCGCGGCCTAAACCTCACACCGGGCGGCGCGGGCCCGATGGCAAGATGTGCGGCCCGCCGCGGCGCTTGCGCGCCAGCCAATCCACCACCGCGGTGAAATCGGGCGCGATGAGATGGGGCGGCGGCGACCAGGCATCGGCCTGCTCGCGGGTGGTCACGCCGCTCAACACCAGCGCGGTGGGGATGCCCAGCCGCTGCGCGCCCAAAATGTCCGTTTCCAGCCGATCGCCCACCATGAGGACTTGCTCCGGGCGGGCGTTGAGACGCTGCAACGCCAGGCGGAAGAGCCACGGCTCGGGCTTGCCCACGATGGTCGGCGCGACATCCGTCGCGGCCTCCAGCGCGGCCAGCAGCGCGCCCGCGCCCGGCGCGAGGCCCTGCGGCGTGGGATAGGTGCGGTCGGGGTTGGTGCCCACGAACCACGCGCCCCCGCGGATCGCGTAGGTGGCCCGCTCCAACGCGGCGTAAGTGCAACTTCGGTCCAGGGCGACCACCACCGCGTCGGCCTGGGGCTGGGCAGTGATGGAAAAACCGGCCTGGGCGATGAGGTCGCGCAACGCGCCCTCCCCCAGCACATGCACCACCGCGTCGCCCTGGGGCCAGCGTTCGCGCAGTGCGGCCACCGCGGCCAGGGCCGAATTGAGGATGTCCTCCTCTTGGGCGGGCACGCCAAAACGGGCCAGTTTTTCCACATAGTCCGCGGGGGAGCGGGTCGCGTTGTTGGTGACGAACACCCAGCGCAGGCCCAGGTCCTCCAGGCGTCGAAACAACGCGGGGAGGTCGCCCAAAGGCTGCGAGCCGCGCCACAAAACACCGTCCATGTCCAAGATCAAACCGACAAGGGAGCGCGGGTGCAAGGCGGGTTGAGGCATGTTCAGGCTCCTTGGAGGGCGTCGTGGCAGCAGTATCATACCACGCCGCGCGTCACAACGACAGCAAATACTCGGCCAGCGCGGTGATGGTCAGGCTGGGATTCACGCCGGGGTTGGCCGGCACCACGCTGCCGTCCACGATGTAGAGCCCGGGGTAGCCGTGGACCTGCCCATCGGGGCCGACCACGCCGTGGTCCGCGTCGGGGCCCCACGCCGCGCCGCCTAAAATGTGCGCGGTCAGGGGCAAACCCAGGGCTTCCGCGATGGTGCCCATGGCCCGTCCGCCCAGGTGCTGGGCCAGGGCGCGGGCGACCTCGTGGCCCGCAGCCACGGCCACAGGCGCGGGCGCGGTCGCGTCGGGCTCGACCCACAAGCGGCCCCGCCGCCAACGCACATGCAAGCGGTTCTCCTGGGTCTGCATCACCAGCAGGATGACCACCCGCCGGGCCCAGCCGGGCAGGACATACAGGCGCAGCGCGTCCAAGGGATGGCGCGCCACCCAGCCCAACGCGGCCAGCAAACGCCGCGCCCGCGAGGCCTCCGGCGCGGGCAGCCCGGGGAAGGACAGCCAGCGCATCAAGTCCGAGCCCGAAGGATAACGCACGGGCTCGATGCGCGTCACCGCGTCGGCCCGGATGATGGAATTGATGGCCAGGCCGGGGTTGTCCGCATCCTCCAGGGGGTGCGGCAGCAAGACGCCGTTGAGTTCTTCGGAGTTGGTGCGCACGCCCTCGCCCAGCCGGGGCGACAAGTCGGGCAGCAGGCCCAAGGCGCGGCTGCGGTGCAACAGGCGCAAAGTGCCCAGCACGCCCGCGGCCACATAGACCCGGCGGGCCAGAACCACGCGCGTCGGGCCGCGACGCAGGCCCCAGGCCGCGCGATGATGCACCGCGTAGCGCGCGCCGTCGTCGCGGTGGGGCTTCAAAGGCTCGAGAGCCACGACCTCGCGGCCCGGCTGGATGCGCGCGCCGCCGCGCTCGGCCAGATAAAGGTAGTTCTTCACCAGGGTGTTCTTGGCGTTCTCGCGGCAGCCGATCATGCAGTGCCCGCAAAAAGTACAGCCCCGTCGCGGCGGCCCCTGGCCGCCAAAGTAAGGATCCGCCACCTCCTGCCCTGGCAGGCCGAAGAACACCCCCACCTCGGTGGGCCGGAACGACGCTCCGTAGCCGCGCTGCGCGGCAATGCCCGCCAGAGCGTGATCCACCCGGCTCAAATGCGGGTTGCGCGCCACGCCCAACATGCGCTGGGCGCGGCGATAGAAGGGCCGCAAGCGGGCCTCCCAGTCCACGCCCGCGGGCCAGCCCGGCAGCCGGAAGAACTCCGCAGCCGGCACCTCCAGCACATTGGCATAGCCCAGGCTCCCGCCGCCCACGCCCACGCCGTGCAGCACCACCAGCCCGTTGAGCCACGAAATCTGCAAAATGCCCGTTGCGCCCAGCCGCGGCAGCCACAGGGCCTTCCAGAACGCCAGGTTGGTGCGCGGGAAATCCTCGTCGCGCCAGCGACGCCCCTTTTCCAGCACCAGCACCGAAGCGCCGCGCTGCACCAGCCGCAGCGCGGCCACGCTGCCGCCAAAACCCGAACCGATCACCACGGCATCGTACACCACGGTAGCCTCCTCGCGCTTGCGTCCGCCCAAGCCCTGGGTGCGGGGGAACGGCTCCGCGCGGGCCGGCCGCGCGGCTCAATCCATGCGCGCGGTCAGCCGCGCGTCCCGGCGGGCGCGGCGCTCCATCACGGCCAGGGTCCAGCGGGCCAGCGCGAGGAAGACCACGGTCATCACGGCCAGCGCGGCCACCTCGACGCGCACGCTCCACAGGCCGAAAGTGGGCCCGTCGGGGAAGGACAACTGGCGCATGGCGTCCATGCCCAGGGTCAGCGGGATGAGGGAGCCCGCAGCCGCGGCCCAAAAGGGCAGCGCCTTGACGGGAAAGTAGAAGCCCGAGAGCAGGTACACGGGCTCCTGGGCCAGAGCCGAGATGTGCAGCGCGCCGCGGCCCGAGAGCAGGAACAGGGACGCGCTGACCATGCCCAGGCCGTACAGGGCGCTCAAAGTGAGCACGAACACGGCCAGCAAGGGCAGCCAGGCCGTAACTTGAAAGTCCACCCCGAACAGCCACCCGCCCAAGAGCAGGATGGCCGTGGCCCGCGCGGTGGTGTTGGCCATACCGCCCACGGCCATGCCCAGCAGCAGGGCCATCAGCGGCGCGGGGGACATGATGTAGAGGGGCAGGTTGCCGCTCTGCTTCTCCCAGAACAACTGGGTGGCCATGCCCCACAGCACATTGAGCCAGAACGCGGTCATCGCGCCGCCCAGGATGACGAAGCCGATGTAGGCCTCGGGCGCGCGCAAGGCCCGATAGACGAACACATACGCGGCCACGGACATCAGCGGCAGGACGATGTCGAGCACCAGCCAATCGCGCTGGCGGCGCAGCGCGATGATGCGGGGGAAGGCCCGGCCACGCACCGCGCGCCAGAACAACCGCCAGCCCGTGGCATAGGGCGGACGCGCCGGCGCGGTCATGCCGGGGCCTCCGACGGGGTCAGGTCTTCGCCCACCAGGTGCACGAAGACATCCTCCAGGGTGGGCGCGCGCTTCTCCAGGCTGAGCAGGCGGGCGCGCTGGCGGGTGAGGGCTTCCAGCACCGCGGGCAGCGCGGCGTCGTCGTCCAGGCGCAGGTCTATACGCACCGCGGCCGGGCCGACCTGCTGCCGCACGCGGCGCACGCCGGGCAGGGCCTCCAGCGCGGACAGATCCAGCGGCCCGGGGGCCTCGACCCGCAAACGGAACAACGCCTCGCCCTGCACCTGACGCTTGAGGTTTTCGGGCGTGTCCAGCGCGATGATGCGCCCGCGGTGGATGATGGCCACCCGGTCGCACAGTTCCTCGGCTTCGTGCATGTAGTGGGTGGTAAGCAACACAGTGCGGTCGGGCCGGGCCTCCATCCACTGGCGCACGAAGGCCCGCACCTCCCGGGCCGCGTTGACATCCAGGCCCAGGGTGGGCTCGTCCAGGAACAGCACCTCGGGCTCGGTCAGAAAGCCGCGGATGATGTTCATCTTCTGCCGCAGCCCGGTGGAGAGTTCCGACACTTTGGTGTTCAGCCGATCCAGCAGGCCCAGCCGCGCGGCCAGGTCCCGGATGCGGCGGCGGGCCAAATCCGAGGGCATGCCGTGGAACTGGGAGAACATCCACAGGTTCTCCTCCACGGTGAGCAGGCCGTAGCCCGAAGTCTCGCCGCCCGAGACCATGTTGATGAAGGGCCGCAGTTCCCGGTGCTGGTGGGCCACATCGTAGCCCAGCACCCAGGCCCGGCCCGAAGTGGGCAGCAGCAGCGTGGTCAGAATCTTGATGAGGGTGCTCTTGCCCGCGCCGTTGGGTCCGAGCAGGCCGAACAACTCGCCGCGGGGCACGGTGATGTTCACATCGTCCAGCGCGACCAGAGTGTGGCGCTGGCGGCCGCGACGGACCGTGTACTCGCGGCGCAGATCGCGCGTCGCGATGGCCCAACGCGCGGGGTCATCCTGGGCAGACATGGCGCGCACTCCGTTGCAGGGTTTGCTGTGGGGGACGCCCTCCGGGTGGGCGGGCTTGTCAGCATAAGGCGACCCGTTGGGTCGCCTTATGCTTATTCTGCTTGCGCATACGCGGTCGGCGGCGGGTGGATGGCGTCGTCGTCCACGGCCGCGTAGTGGGCCAACTCCGCGGGGGTGTAGCCCTGCTCCAGCAGGTAGGCGCGGCGGGGTTTGAGCGCGCCCGTGGGGCACACGGCCACGCACTGGCCGCAGAACACGCACGGGCTCTCGGGCATGGCCACATCGTAGGCCGTGCTGATGCGAGTGTGAAAGCCCCGCCCCGCGAAGTCCAACGCGAAGACATACTGGGCGTCGGTGCCGCAGGCCTGCACGCAGCGCCAGCACAGGATGCACTGGCTATAATCCCGAATGTACATGGGATTGTCGTCAATGACCGGGACCTCGCGGCGGGCCACCGGGCCGAAGGCGTCCGGGTCGGCCCCGTAGTCGGCCAGCATGTCTTGCAGCGCGGGGGCCTCGCTCAGGTCCGTGGCCGAGGCCAGCATGGCCAAAGTCGTGCGGCGGGCCCGTTCCACGCGCGGGCTGCGGGTGTGCACCACCATGCCGTCGTGGGCTTCGGCCACGCACGCGGCCTGCAGGGTACGCGCGCCCTCGACCTCGACCACGCACACCCGGCACAGGCCCGGCGGCGTGAGGGC
>JAADEN010000138.1 GCA_013153375.1 Chloroflexota bacterium
CACCCCGCGCACCCGCGCGCCCGAAGGACGCACCGCGGCCAGCGCGTCCAGTAGCGCGGCCGTGGGCGTGCGCGGCGTCTCGACCGCGACGCGGCGCAGCCGCACCGGAGGGGCGTCCCCCAAACCCCACGCCCAGGCCGCGGCCCGCAGGCGGGTGCCCCCAATATCTGCCGTGAGGAACACTTCTTGGGCCATACCAACCCCGATATGGGCGAGATTATACCCGATTTGGCCGCAGCGGGCGTGTTATAATATCGGCATCTCGCCCCAAGGAGCCGATGATGGCGAACAAACGGGATTTTCTGGCCATCGCCGATTTTTCGGCCGCGGAGTTGTGGCGCATGTTGGAGCGCGCCCTGGAGTTGAAGCGCGAGTGGATGCGCTATCGGGCCAATCCGCCGCTGCTGGCGGGCAAGTCGCTGGCGATGGTGTTCCAAAAGCCCAGTTTGCGCACCCGGGTGTCGTTCGAAATGGCCATGCAGCATCTGGGCGGCTACGCGTTCTATCTGGGGCCGCAGGAAATCGGCCTGGGCAAGCGGGAGGCGATCTCGGATGTGGCCCGGGTGCTGGCCGGGTATGTGGACGCCATCATGGCCCGGGTGTTCGACCACGAGCATGTGGTGGAACTGGCCCGTTGGGCCGAGGTGCCGGTCATCAACGGCCTGAGCGACTACAACCATCCGTGCCAGGCCATGGCCGACATGCTGACCATTTACGAGCACTTCGGCAAGATCGCAGGGCTGCACATCGTGTTCGTGGGCGACGGCAACAATGTGGCCGTGTCGCTGATGCACGCGGCGGCCAAGTTGGGCGCGCACTTCACCTGGGTGGGGCCCGAGGGCTACGAGCCCCCCGCGGCCGCGGTGGAGCAGGCGCGCGCCTTCGCCGCGGAAAGCGGCAGCACCATCCGGCTGCTGCACGATCCCGTGGCTGCGGTGGCCGACGCGGATGTGATCTACACCGACACCTGGGTCAGCATGGGCCAGGAAGAGGAAGCCCAAAAACGGCTGCAGGTCTTCCCGCCCTATCAGGTGAACGCGGAACTGGTGGCCAGGGCCAAGCCCACGGCCATCGTGATGCACTGCCTGCCCGCGCATCGGGGCTACGAGATCACGGACGATGTAATGGACGGGCCCCAGTCGGTGGTCTTCCAGCAGGCCCACAACCGCCTGCACGCGCAAAAAGGCATTCTGGTGGAAGTGTTTGGGGTGTGAACGCGTGAGCAACCGGGGCGTCCGCGAGGGCGCCCTGTTTCGTCCATCCATGCCCTATTGTGAGGAAGGAGCGCCCCCATGACCCGAGCCGTCTCTTCTGCCACGCACCGGGCCGCGACCGCGTCCCCGTCCCGCACCGAGCCCTACCGCCCCCGGCACGCGGTGCGCATTCTGACCGCGGCCAGTTTGTTCGACGGCCACGACGCGGCCATCAACCTCATGCGCCGCATCATGCAGCAGACGGGCGCGGAGGTCATCCACCTGGGCCACAACCGCTCGGTGGACGAACTGGTCAAGGCCGCGCTGGAGGAAGATGTGCAGGGCGTGGCCGTGACTTCGTACCAGGGCGGCCACATGGAATTCTTCACCTACCTGCGCCAGCGCCTCAACGAGGAGGGCCTGGGCCATGTGCGGGTGGTGGGCGGCGGCGGCGGCACCATCCTGCCCCACGAAATCGAAGAACTGGCCCGCCACGACATCCGCATCTACTCGCCCGACGACGGACGGCGCATGGGCTTGCAGGGCATGATCAACGATGTGTTGCAGCAGTGCGACTTCCCGCTGCCCAACCTCTTCGCCCAGGACCCGTCCCGTTTGACCGCGCTGCTGCAGGGCGACCGGCTGAGCCTGGCCCGGGCCATCACCCTGGCCGAGAACGAGCCCGAAGAATGGGCCGCGTATCATCGCACGCTGTTGGCCCTGGCGGACGGCGGCCAATCCACGGCCCAAGCCTCCTCTTCCCAACGGCCGACTACCGACTACCGACTCGCGCCTGTCATTGGCTTCACCGGCACGGGCGGCGCGGGCAAGTCCACCGTGGTGGACGAATTCGTGCGCCGCTTCATCAACGAGTTCCCGGCCAAGCGAGTGGCCATCATCTCGGTGGACCCCACCCGCCGCAAGACGGGCGGCGCGCTGCTGGGCGACCGCATCCGCATGAACGCCATCTACAACCCGCGCGTCTTCATGCGCAGCATGGCCACCCGAGGCGCGTCCGCGGCCCTTTCCCCCGCGGTGCGCGAGGCCCTGGACCTGGCCAAACTGGCCGGCTACGACCTCATCGTGCTGGAGTCCACGGGCATCGGCCAGGCCGACACTTCCATCGTGGACCTGGTGGATGTGGCCGTGTATGTGATGACCCCCGAGTACGGCGCGGCCACCCAGTTGGAAAAGATCAACATGCTGGACTACGCGGATGTGGTCATCATCAACAAGTTCGACAAGCCCGGCGCGGAGGACGCGCTGCGGGATGTGCGCAAGCAGTACCGCCGCAACCACCTGCTCTTCGAGGTCGCGGACGAAGACCTGCCCGTGTACGCGACCATGGCCTCCTACTTCAACGACCAGGGCATGGACACGGCCTATCGCGGCATCCTGGATCGCGTCGCGGCCAAGACGGGCGTGACCTTCCCCACCCGCTATCCCGCGGCGTACCGCCTGCCCAAGAAGAGTTACCTCATCCCCCCCGACCGGGCCCACTATTTGGGCGAGATCGCGGACACCATCGAGAAGTACAACCGCCAGACCGACCAGCAGGCCGACCTGGCCCGCCAGTGGCAAAGCCTGCGCACCGCGGCCCAGGCCCTCAAGGCTCGGGGGGACGAGACTCTGGTGGCCGCGCTGGAAGCCGAGGCCGAGCAGGTTGCGTCCCAATTGGACCCCGAGGTGCGGGCCGAGTTGGAGGCTTGGGACGAAAAGATGGCCCGCTACCGGGCCGAGGTGTTCCGCTACCAGGTGCGGGACCGGGTCATCGAGCAGCCCATGTACAGGGAGACCCTGTCCCGCAACAAGATTCCGCGCATCGCACTGCCCGACACCGAGGACTGGGGCGAGCGGGTGCGCTGGAGCCGGCAGGAGAATGTGCCCGGCGAGTTCCCTTACACCGCGGGCGTGTACCCGCTGAAGAACCCCGACGAGGAGCCCATCCGCATGTTCGCGGGCGAGGGCACGCCCGAGCGCACCAACCGCCGTTTCCACTTCCTGGCCTACGGGCACCCCTTCAAGCGCCTGTCCACCGCGTTCGATTCGGTCACCCTCTACGGCCAGGATCCCGACGAGCGGCCCGACATCTACGGCAAGATCGGCAACTCGGGCGTGAGCGTGGCCACGGTGGACGACGCCAAGAAACTGTACTCGGGCTTCGACCTGGCGCATCGCCACACTTCCGTATCCATGACCATCAACGGCCCGGCGCCCATGATGCTGGCCATGTTCTTCAACGCGGCCATCGACCAGCAGGTGGAGAAGTACATCCGCGAGCAGGGCCTGGAGGAAGAAGCCCAGCGCCGCATCGAGGCGTACTTCGCCGAGCGGGGCGTCCCCCGGCCTCAATATCACGGTCCCCTGCCCGAGGGCCACAACGGTTTGGGGCTCATGCTGCTGGGCGTGCCCGGCGACGCGGTGGTGTCCCCCGAAGTCTATGAGAACATCAAGGCCGAGACCCTGCGGCGCATCCGGGGCACGGTGCAGGCCGACATCCTCAAGGAGGACCAGGCCCAGAACACCGCGCTGTTCTCCATCGAGTATTCGCTGCGGCTGATGGCCGACATCCAGGAGTATTTCGTCCAGCATCGGGTGCGCAACTTCTACTCCGTGTCCATCTCGGGGTATCACATCGCGGAGGCCGGGGCCAACCCGGTGACGCAACTGGCCTTCACCCTGGCCAACGGGTTCACCTATGTGGAACTCTATCTGGCCCGCGGCCTGCCCCTGGACGACTTCCTGCGCAACTTTTCGTTCTTCTTCTCCAACGGCATGGATGCGGAGTACGCGGTCATCGGCCGGGTGGCACGGCGCATCTGGGCCAAGGCCATCCGGCACAAGTACGGCGGCAACGCGCGCAGCCAGAAACTCAAGTACCACATCCAGACCTCGGGCCGCAGCCTGCACGCGCAGGAGTTGGCCTTCAACGACATCCGCACCACCCTCGAGGCCCTGTACGCCATCATGGACAACTGCAACAGCCTGCACACCAACGCGTACGACGAGGCCATCACCACCCCCACCGAGGAATCGGTGCGGCGGGCCGTGGCCATCCAACTCATCATCAACCGGGAGTACGGCCTGACGCAGAACGAGAACCCGCTGCAGGGTTCGTACTTCATCCGCTATTTGACCGACCTGGTCGAGCGGCGGGTGTTGGAAGAATTTCGGGCCCTGGACCGCCGCGGGGGCGTGCTGGGCGCGATGGAGCGCATGTACCAGCGGGCCAAGATTCAGGACGAGAGCATGTACTACGAGTACATGAAGGAGACGGGCAAACTGCCCATCATCGGCGTGAACACCTTCCTGGGGCCCGACGGCTCGCCCATCCAGGTGCCGGCCGAGGTGGTGCGCAGCACGGACGAGGAAAAGCGCCAGCAGATCGCCAACCTGCGGGCCTTTTGGCAGCGCAACGCCCGCGAGGCCGAGAAGTGGAAGGACGAACTGCGCCGCGCGGCCCGGGAGAACCGCAATGTGTTCGCGGTGCTCATGGACGCGGTGAAGTACCTCTCCCTGGGCCAGATCACCCAACTGTTCTACGAAATCGGCGGCGGCTATCGGAGGAATATGTGAGGAGGGCGGTGGTCGGTCGCGAGAAGCAGTGGGGAGTGGGGAGCGGTGCGCGGCCCGCAGTGCGTCCACCGCTTCCGACTTCCCTACCGGCTACCGGCCAACGGCTAATGGCTGTTTTGGAACCACGGATGGACACGGAAAAAGAAACCGCGGATAGACGCGGATGCGCGCGGATACGCAAAGCAAAAAAAGAAACAAAGACGCCCGGCCGGGCGGGGCTACCGACGGCTGTCCCTATCGGCCAACGGTCATGGGCACAACCTCTGCGTTCTCCATAGTGCCGTGTAAGGGATTGACGCAGAACCACAGGAGGCCGGGGGACATTGCGGTATCATTTGTGCCCAGTATGAGCCAATCTACAAAGTACAGGCAAGTAATCAGCCTTAACAAAAGCAAGGAGAAGCCCCATCAGCCCTTCGGCCCGCGCGTGTCCCTTGGATATTGAAAGCCTCCGCTCCTGGTTCGATCCCCGTTTTTGGGCTCGAGGCCAGGCTTACGCGCGCCAAGGACGGGTGCGCCACCTGCACCTTGGGGAAAACGAACTGCATGCGCAGGTGCTTGGTTCGCGTCCCCAGCCCTACCAGGTGCGCATCTCCTGGGACGAAGACGGGCTGCCTGTGGACGCCGAGTGCACCTGCCCCGCCTTTGTCGAGATGAACCGTTACTGCAAACACATCGCAGCCGCGGCCATCGCGGCCTGCGGCCGGGGCGCGCTCCCCGCCGCCACGGAGGACGCGCTGGCCCGCTTACCCCAGCGGGTGCTGCTGGAACGCCTGTCCGCGGCCGACTTGCGCGAATTGTGGCAACAACTGGCCTCGGCGGCTCCGGAATTCGACGATTTGCTGCGCCTGCGCCTCATGGCCAAGGATGCCGCGACCAATTTTTCCCAGCCTATCCTTGCTCAGGCCGTTGATGCTTTTGTCAGGTACGCCTTGGAGCACAACCCGCTGGCGGAGGTCTGGTCGTGGGCCATTCTCAAAATTCTGCAGGAACTCCTTCGGCAGGGCCATCCGCGCGGCCTGGAGGCACTGGCCGCGGTGACCGACGCGCTGCTGGCCATACCGGACTGGTATCGCTACGGCTATGTGCAAGGGCAGGATAGCGTTCTGAACTTTGCCGAGGAAGTGGGCTGGGCCTGGGCTCGGGCGATGCTGGCCCTGCCCCTCGCGCCCAAGGAGCGGCGCACCTGGGCCCGATGGCTGCGACAGCGCGTCCAAAAGGCCGAACATTGGGGCCTGGACTGGTATGCCCTCGACCGGGCCGCAGAAGC
>JAADEN010000122.1 GCA_013153375.1 Chloroflexota bacterium
CGACTCAAACCACGGAGGCACCCTATGACCCACTTCAAACCTTTCCGTCGCGTGGCCGTGCTGGGCGCCGGCGTCATGGGCTCGCAGATTGCGGCCCTGCTGGCCAGCGTCGGCGTCCAGGTGGACTTGTTGGACATCCCCGCGGAGGGGGAGAACAAGAACGCCATCGTCGAGGCCGCGTTCAAGCGGCTGCAGAAGATGAAGCCCGGCCCCTTCTACACGGCCAAGGCCGCCCGGCGCATCCGCCTGGGCAACTTCGACGAGCATTGGGACCGGCTGCGCGAGGCCGACTGGATCATCGAGGCCGTCATCGAGCGCCTGGACATCAAGCAGGACCTGATGGCCCGCATCGAGAAGGTGGCCCGCCGGGACGCGATCATCTCCACCAACACCAGCGGCCTGCCCATCCACAAGATCGTCGAGGGCCGCCGCCTGCCCTTCCGCCGCCGCTTCCTGGGCACCCACTTCTTCAACCCGCCCCGCTACCTCAAACTGCTGGAACTCATCCCCACCAAGGACACCCGGCAGGATGTGCTGGAGCGCATGGCCTGGTACGGACGCCTGGTGCTGGGCAAAGGCATCGTGGTGGCCAAGGACACGCCCAACTTCATCGCCAACCGCATCGGCACCTTCGCGCTGATGCAGGCCGTGCGGGCCGCGCTGCGGGGCGAGTACACCATCCAGGAAATTGACCTGCTGACGGGCAAACTCATCGGCCGGCCCAAGAGCGCCACCTTCCGCACCGCGGACCTGGTGGGCCTGGACACCCTGCTGCATGTGCTGCGCAACCTGTACGAGAACATCCCCGACGACGAGAGCCGGGAGATGTTCAAGCCGCCCGAGGTGCTGGAGCGCATGGTGGAAAAGGGCCTGCTGGGCGACAAGGTCAAGGCCGGGTTCTACAAGAAGGTGGACGGCCAGATCTGGAGCATCAACTTCGAGACCCTGGAGTACGAGCCGCCCAAAGAACCCGACCTGCCCGGTCTGGACAAGTACAAGAAAATCGAGGACCTGGCCGAGCGCCTGCGCGCCCTGTACGCGGACGAGGGCCGCATCGGCGCGTTCCTGCGCAGCCACTTCTTGAGCAGCATGGCCTACAGCGCCCGCCGCATCCCCGAGATCACCGAAAAGCCCGCGGATGTGGACCGGGCCATGCGCTGGGGCTTTGGCTGGACCTTCGGGCCCTTCCAGACCTGGGACGCGCTGGGCATGGAGCGGGTGCTGGCCGACATGGAGGCCGCGGGCGAGACCGTGCCCGACTGGGTCACCCAGGAGATGCCGGCCCACGGAGCCAAATCCTTCTACCTGGGCTTCGGCCCGGAGCAAAAGTCCTATGTGGTGGGCCAGGGCTATCAGGACGACGCGCCGCCGCCGGACGAAATTCCGCTGGCCTACTACCTGAAGCAGAAGGACCGCCACATCTGGCACAACGCGGAGGTCACCCTGGTGGACATGGGCGACGGCGTGGCCCTGCTGGAGTTCCACTCCAAGGGCAACACCCTGGGCCGCACCGTGCTCGAGGGCTTCCACAAGGCCCTGGACATCGTGGGCGACGGCGACTTCCGCGGCCTGGTCATCGCCAACGACGGCGACAACTTCTGCCTGGGCGCCAACCTGCTGGAGGTCATCACCTCGCTCAAGAACCTGCACGAGGTGGTGCGGGAGTTCCAGCAGACCATGCAGCGCATCCGCTACTTCCACAAGCCCGTGGTGGTCGCGGTGCACGGTCGGGTGCTGGGCGGCGGCGTGGAGTTGATGATGGCCTCGCCCAACCCCGTGGCCGCGGCCGAGAGTTACATCGGTCTGGTGGAAGTGGGCGTGGGGCTCATCCCCGCGGGGACGGGCACCACCCGCATGGTGGCCTGGGCCGCGGAGTCCGCGGCCAACGAGCGCCCGTCCGAGGTGCAGCCCTTCCTGGCCAAGGCCTTCGAGCAGATCGCGATGGCCAAGGTGGCCCTGAGCGCGGCCGAGGCCAAGGAGTTCGGCTACCTGCCGCCCCACGCGCCCATCGTGGTCAACGCGGACCGGCGAGTGTTCGTGGCCAAGCAGGAGGTCATCCGCCTGGACGAGGAAGGCTACACCCCGCCGCCGTACCGCAACGCCATCTATGTGCTGGGCCCCGACGCGCGGGCCGCGTTCGCGTCCATGGCCTACAACATGCGCGAAAGCCGCTTCATCACCGAGTACGAGGAATATCTGGCCAACCGCCTGGCCTTCGTCATGACCGGCGGCGATTTGATCACCGGCCCGTCGTACCTGACCGAAGACCAACTGCTGGATCTGGAGCGGGAGGTCTTCGTCGAACTGGCCCAACAACCCAAGACCCAGGAGCGCATGTGGCACATCCTGAAGCACCGCAAGCCGTTGCGGAATTAAGTGGGAAGTAGGGAGTGGGGAGTGGAAAGAGCATTGTGGGGAGTGGGAAGAGGAGGGAGGAACCGGAATGAAATCGAACGCCGATGCCAGGGAGTGCGGAAGTAGAGAGATGGACGGGCCCGGCCCGAGGTGCTCTACTTCCCCCTCCCGACTCTCAACTGGACGGAGGACATCATGACCCGACCTGCCGTTTACATCGTGAGCGCGGTACGCACCGCGGTGGGCCGTGCCAAGAAAGGCACCCTGCGCAACGCGCGGCCCGAGGACCTGGGCGCGCATGTGGTGCGCGAGGCCGTCCGCCGGGTGCCGGGCCTGGAGCCCGCGATGGTGGACGATGTCATCATCGGCTGCGCGTTTCCCGAGGGGCCCCAGGGCCTGAACATCGGGCGTATCATCGCGCAGCGGGCCGGCCTGCCCGTGTCGGTGCCGGGCGCGACCTTCAACCGCTTTTGCTCTTCGGGCCTGCAAACCATCGCCACCGCGGTCCACGCCATCGCGTTCGGCGACGCGGACATCATCGTGGCCGGCGGCGTGGAGAGCATGAGCCGGGTGCCCATGACCGGCTTCTACTACAGCCCCCATCCCGAGATCGCGGTGGAGTTCCCCCAGGCGTACATCAGCATGGGCAACACCGCGGAGAATGTGGCCGAGAAGTACGGCATCTCCCGGGAGGACCAGGACGCGTTCGCGCTGCGCTCGCACCAGCGGGCCATCGCGGCCATCGACGCGGGCAAGTTCGAAGAAGAAATCGTGCCCGTGCCGGTGAAGGAACGCTTCATCGACGAGATGGGCCGCGAGGTGGTCATCGAAACCGAGTTCAAGGTGGACGAAAGCCCCCGCCGCGACACCAGCCTGGAAGCCCTGGCCAAACTCAAGCCCGTGTTCCGCAAGGGCGGCACGGTGACCGCGGGCAACTCGTCGCCCATGAACGACGGCGCGGCCGCGACGGTGGTGATGAGCGAGCGCATGGTCAAGCAGTTGGGCCTGGAGCCCATGGCCCGCTTCGTGGGCTTCGCGGTGGCCGGCGTGCCGCCCGAGATCATGGGCATCGGCCCGGTGGAAGCCGTCCCCAAGGTGCTGGCGCGCACGGGCCTGAAGTTGGACGACATCGAACTCATCGAACTCAACGAGGCCTTTGCCGCGCAATCCCTGGCCGTGATTCGCGAACTGGGGCTGAACGAGGACATCACCAATGTCAACGGCGGCGCGATCGCGCTGGGGCACCCCCTGGGCGCGACGGGCGCCAAATTGACCGCCACCCTGCTGCACGAGATGCCGCGGCGCAAGGCCCGCTATGGCATGGTGACCATGTGCATCGGCGGCGGCATGGGCGCAGCCGGCATCTTCGAAAATCTGCGCCTTTGATTGTGGAAAGGGCGCACGGCCGTGCGCCCTTTCCTGCCGCTCACTTCTTCTAACTTCCAACTTCTAACCTTGCAGGAGGTTCCCATGATCGACTTCGAACTCACCACCGACATGCGCATGTTGCGCGACCTGGCCCACGAATTCGCGGAGAAAGAGGTCAAGCCCGTGGCCGAGCACTACGACGAGACGGGCGAGTTCCCCTGGCCGGTCATCGAAAAGGCCATCGACTACGGCCTGTTCAGCCCCAATGTGCCCGAGGAGTACGGCGGGCCGGGCATGAGCCTGCTGGAAGAGGTCATCCTGGCCGAGGAACTGGGCTGGGCCTGCACGGGCATCGGCACCGCGCTGGGCGTGAACTCCCTGGCCGCGACGCCCATCATCCTCTACGGCAGCGAGGAGCAGAAGCAAAAGTACCTGACCCGTTTGGCCGAGGGCGCGCTGGCCGCGTACGCGCTCACCGAGCCCGACGCGGGTTCCGATGTGGCCGCCATCCGCAGCACCGCGGAGAAGAAGGGCGATGTGTATGTGCTCAACGGCACCAAGATGTGGATCAGCAACGCCACCGTCGCGGACTTCTTCGTGGTCTTCGCGCGCACGGACCAGGACCGCTACGGCGGCATCTCCGCGTTCATCGTGGAGAAGGACTGGGGCGTGAAGGTGGGCAATCCCATCCCCAAGATGGGGCAGAAGGCCTCGCCCGCGGCCGAAGTGGTGTTGGAGAATGTGGAAGTGCCCGCGGAAAACCTGCTGGGCCCCGAGGGCATGGGCTTCCTCATCGCCATGCAGGTCTTCGACTCGTCCCGGGTGGTGGTTTCGGCCAGCGCGGTGGGTCTGGCCCGTCGGGCCTTCGAGGAGGCCCTGGCCTACGCCAAAGAGCGGGTGACCTTTGGCAAGCCCATCCTGCACCACCAGGCCATCGGCTTCAAGTTGGCCGACATGTCCATGAACATCGACGCGGCCCGGCTGCTGGTGTGGAAGGCCGCCTGGCTGCGCGAAAAGGGCAAGCGCAACTCCCTGCAGGCCGCGCACGCCAAGGCCTTTGCCGCGGACATGGCCATGTGGGTGGCGACCGAGGCGGTACAGATCTTCGGCGGCTACGGCTACAGCAAGGAGTATCCCGTCGAGAAACTGATGCGCGACGCCAAGTTGTTCCAGATCTACGAGGGCACCAGCGAAATCCAGCGCTACATCATCGCCCGCGAGTTGGGGCGGGATTAGCCGCCGGACAAGGCGCTTTCCAGGCGGGGCCCCGGTCGGCGCGTGGACCGGGGCTTCGCTTTGCGCTCCAGACGCGGCCCGGACCGAAAGCCGGGCTGAACGCGAAAAGTCGGTCAGGGCCGGCCGCGGAGCGGGTCTATAATAGAGGTGGATGCCACCGCGGCGGGCCCTGGCCGCCGCGGAGCACCATCCACCTGATTTGAGAGGAGCCCAGCATGGCCCTGCGCGTCGGCCAAACGCTGCGTCAGCGTTATCTCATCAAAGACATCATCGGGCAAGGGGGGATGGGGTTCGTGTACCTGGCCGAGGACTTGCGGCTGCGGGGGCGTCTGTGCGCAGTCAAGAGCGTGCGCCACGACCCGACGCTGCCGCCCGAGGCCATCCAGGAGTTGCGGGCCCAGTTTCGCCGGGAAGCCCAGGTGCTGGCCCGGCTGGATCATCCCAATCTGCCCAAAGTCTCGGACTTCTTCAGCGAAGGGCCCATCGACTACCTGGTCATGGATTACATCCCCGGGCAGGATCTGAGCATGCTCATCGAGGCCGCCCGGCAGGAGGGCCGCTTTTTGCCTCTGGACCAGGTGCTGGAATGGGCCCGGCAGTTGGGCGACGCGCTGCGTTATCTGCACGGCCAACAGCCGCCCATCGTGCATCGGGACATCAAACCCAGCAACATCAAACTCACCCCCGAGGGGCGCATCAAACTGGTGGACTTCGGCCTGGTCAAGGAGATGAACACGGGGGATGTGACCATCACCGTCATCCAGGGCAAGGGCACCGCGCTCTACACCCCTCTGGAGCAATACGGGGCGGATGCGGGCCACACCGACGCGCGCAGCGACATCTACGCCTTTGCCGCGACCCTGTATCATCTGCTGACCAACGAACCGCCGCCTTCGGCCCGGGAGCGTTTTCTGCGGCCGCGCGCGCTCCGCAGCCCGCGGCAGATCAATCCGGCCCTGCCCGTGCGCATCGAAGAGGCCATCCTGTGGGGGATGCGCCTGCACCCCGACGAACGCCCGTCCTCGGTGGAAGAATTCTTGCAGGCCCTGTTGGGGCCCGGACCGATCCC
>JAADEN010000190.1 GCA_013153375.1 Chloroflexota bacterium
TGGTCAGGGCCTGCCGCGCGGCGCGGCTCAGGGGCGCCCGGCCCAGGTTGGTGTGCACCACCACGCCGGTGGCGTTGATCACGCCTCGCAGGCGCAACAGCCAGTGGCTTTCGATGGCCTGCCGGACCCGGGCCACCAGTTCGGCCTCGCTGGGCGCGGGCTGGCCGCGCGCGATGGCCGCCCGGGCGGCTTCCAGGGTTTCGCGAATCCAGCGCAGCACCAGGTCGGGGCCCAGTTCTTCGGCCCAGGCCGCAAGTTCGGGATGCCGACGCAGAGTCTCGGTGGCGGGCAGGGCGCGATAGGGGTTGGGGTCGGGCATGACGCCTCCTGATGAGGATCGGGCTGGGCACAATTGTACCGAAACGCGCGCCCGGCCCGCAACCGTCCTTCCTCCTCGTCCCGTTGCCCGCCGCGCTCAGTCGTGGCCCTGGGACGCGGCCATGGCAGGCCACGCCTGGGCCAGCAGCAAGCGGACCTCGGCTTTGGGCCCGCGGCCCTGAGGCCCGCCGGGGCCTACGCACGCGGGGCAGCCGTCGTCGCAGCCGCAGGTTTGGACCCGCTCCAGGGCCATGCGCCACAGCCGGGCGTGGTCGGCATACAGCGCGGCCGCGTAGCCCACGCCGCCGGGCACGGCATCGTAGAGCAGCAAGGTCGGCCAGGGATGCGGCGGCCAGGCCAGTTCGACCCGCGCGCCCAGGTCGTGCGGATCGCTCATCACCAGCAGCGCGGCCAGGTGGCGCAGCAGATGGGCCAGCCCGCTCAGCGCGGAGCGTACCCACACATGCTGCTCGGCCCGGCGATGGCAGCGGGCACACAGGGTGATCAGGTTGTCCAGGCGGTGCGCGTCCGCGGCGCGGGCGAACAGCCGCACAGGGCGGATGTGGTGCACATGCAGATTCTCGCGCCCGCCGCACACCCGGCAGCGATGCCCATCCCGTTCCAGCGCGGCCGCGCGAGCCCGGGCCCAGGTCGGACCGTAGTCGGGTCGCCGGGCCGCGCCCCCGGCCTCCACCGGCAGGCGTTCCCACCACCAAGGCCCGATGCTCACCCAGTAGGCCTGGGTGCTCAAAGCCCGCGGGGGCAAATCCAGGGGGCGGGTGTCGAGCAGACGGCGGTCGGGCCAGGCCAGGCGGCGGTAGGCCACGACCTGCTCCACCACCTCCACGGGCCCCCAGCCCCAGGCCAGGTCGGACGCCTCCGTGAGGGCCTGGGGCGGGCCTGTGCTGCGCACCTGCACCTGCACCACGGGCTCGGTGTCGTACGCGTCGTCGAAGGGCTCGAGATAGGCCCGGCCGCGCGCCAGATCCAGGCTTTGCACCCGATAGACCTGCCCCTGATGGCGATACACCGCGCCGGGATGCACCAGCCGCGGCGCGGCCGGGTAGTCCACCTCGCCCACCGCGACGGGGCCTTGCGGGCCGGAGGTCAGCAGCAGCACCCGCCGCGGGTCCGCGGTGCGCAGCGACACCTCCCGGGCCGGATCCCGGGGCGCGATCCAATAGACCCGTCCGTCGCGGCGCTGGGCGTCGCCCTGGCGTTCGAGTTGGGCCAGGATCTGGCGGGTGGCCGCGAGGCTCAGGTCGCCGAAGGGCTGCTCGACGGGCCAGGGGCCCTCGGCCAGGGCGCAGGCCAGGTGCTGGGCCGCGATGGTGGGATGCGCCGGATCCACCAGGGCCTGCTCCACGGACGCGCCCAGCGTGAAGTCGGGGTGCTGCACCAGATACTGGTCAATGGGCGCGGGGGACGCCACGAACACGGCCACGCCGGGCCGCGAGCCGCGGCCGGCGCGTCCGAAGCGCTGCCGCAGTCCGGCCAGAGTGCCCGGATAGCCGACCACCAGGACCACATCCAGGCCCGGCAGGTCCACGCCCAACTCCAGCGCGGAGGTGGAGACCACCGCGCGCAGGGTGCCGTCCCGCAGCCCGGCCTCGACCGCGCGACGTTCGGAGGGCAGATAACCGCTGCGGTAGCCGGCCACCGCGGCCGGGTCGGGCGCGCACGCCCGCAGCGCGCGCAGGGTGAGTTCCACCGCCCGGCGGGAGGGCACGAACACCAGGGTTTGCCGTCCATGACGCCACGCGGCCAGGGTCAGACGCACGGCCTCGTCGTAAGGGCTGCGGCGCAGGCCCAGGGCCGGATCCACCAGAGGCGGATTGTAGAGCACGATGGCGCGCCGCGCCTGGGCCGCGGTGTGTTGGTCCAGCACGCGCACGGGGCGCCCGACCAGGGCCTGTCCAAAGGCCGCGGGGTTGCCCAGGGTGGCGGTGGTGAGCACGAAGCGCGGCCGCGCGCCGTACTGCGCGGCGATGCGCTGCAGGCGTCGCAGCACCTGGGCCACATGCGCGCCGAAGACGCCGCGATAGACATGGGCTTCGTCCAGCACCACCAGCCGCAGCCCGCGCCAAAAGCGCGCCCAGGCGAAGTGCCGCGGCAGCAAGCCCTGGTGCAGCATGTCGGGGTTGGTGAGCACCAGCCGCGCCCCGCGGCGGATGGCCGCCCGGCGGTGCGAGGGCGTATCGCCGTCGTAGGTGGCCGCGTCGGTCAGGCCCAGGGCGTGCAGTTTGTGGACTTGATCTTGGGCCAGGGCCTTGGTGGGGAAGAGGTACAGCGCGGTGGCCTGGGGGTCGCGGTGCAGCGCGTCCAGCGTGGGCGCCTGGTAGGCCAGGCTCTTGCCCGCGCCCGTGGGCACGGTGAGCAGCACCGCGGGATGGCTTTGCAGCGCGTGCCAGACCGCGACCTGATGCCGATACGCGCGCGGGAAACCGGCCTGGGCCAGCGCGTCCCGCGCCGCGGGGTGCATCTCCGCGGGCCAGGGCTGCCATTGGGGCGCCTGCGGAGGCTGGACATACACCTGCACCTCCGCGTGGCGGCTCTTGGCTGCGTATAGCCAACGAAGATCGTTCGGCTGGGGTAGGCGTGTGTTCATCGCGTGAGGAAAGTGTGGCATCTGGCCCTACCAGCCACCGGCTGTCGGCGGACGCACGGCCGTGCACCCCTCCTACCGGCCACCGGCTGTCGGCTGTCGGCTGCGCACCGTCTCTACCGGTCATCCTCCGGCGTTGAGGTCGTGGGCGGGCCGCCCCGCAGGGCCCGGATCAGCGTGTCGGGGCTGCCGCACTCGCAGGCCCGCACATATTGGCCCCCGCGGCGCATCCAGCCCGTGTACGGCTCGGGGCCCGGCAGCACCTGCCAGCCCTCCATGATCCACGGCACCGGCCCCGCAGGATCCATCCATTCGCCGTTGTATTTGCGCGCCAGGTGCACATGGCTGCCCGTGGCGCGGCCGCCCTCGCACGAGGGACGCCCCAAAGGATCCCCGGCCCGCACCCAGGTGCCCGCGGGCAGGCGGTCGCTCAAGTGCAGGTGGAAGATGACCCAGCCCGTGCGTTCGTCGCCGTCGCCGTCCAGGTCGAGCACCAAAATGCCTTCGTCGGAGCGCACCACCAGGCCGTCGGCTTCCGCGATGGCCCACTGCCGGCTCACCGCGCAGCCCCGCACATCGGGCGGCGCGAAGTCCACCGCGCTCCAGGGCCAGAGTTGGTCGCCCCAGCCGGGATGCGGGCCGCCGCTGTAACTCCAGGCCCGGTTGTCGGGGATGGGCAGCAGCAGCGGCGGCTGGGTCAAATCCCCGGGGATGTGGGGCGGAGGGGGCGGGTTCCAGGGGTCGCCGAACAGGGTGGCGTAAGTGCGGAAGAAGCCCTGGGGCGCGATGGCCTGCCGATAGACCCGCGCGGGCAGGCGCGCCGCGAAGTAGCGTTGCAGCGCCACCGTGGCCGCGTTGAGCCAGGGGTCGGGGCGCACCTCGGTGCCGTCGTCCAGCACCCAGGGCTCCACCCGGCCCATGCGCCAGGCGTAGTAGCCGTGGTTGAGCAGGTTGGCCGCGGCCGAAAGTTGCAAGTACAGCCCCTTGGTCTCGTACCCCTCGAACCCCAGCATGTGGTGGCCGGGGTAGTCGGGCTGCGAAAGCGCGCCGGCCTGATACTCCAGCAGCGCCAGCAGCAGATAAGGGCTGACGCTGTAGTTGCGGGCCACATGCAGCAGCATGTCCACGCCGGTGCGCTCCTTGTCGGCCGCGTAGCCGCTGTAGTCCTTCAGCCAGCCGGGATACTGGGCGACGAAAGCCTCCAGGTCCATGTCGGGCACCGCGGGGCCGTACACGAACAGCGGGTCGGGCAGGATCTTGAACGCGCTGCCCCAGGTGGGCATGTAATAGTAGGGGATTTGCAGTTCGAGGCCGGGCGCCAGGGTGGTCAGGCCCAGGTGCGCGTGCGGATTGGCCGCCCGGATGTCCTCCGTGGTGGTGTGGAAGCGGGCCGCGAGCGCGGCCAGGCTGTCGCCGGGCTGGACGATGTAGGTCACCAGGGTGCCCTGGGGCAGCGGCTCCCGGGTGGGGATGGGCGTGGGCGTGGGCCGACCCGGCGGTACGGTGAGGGTAGGCCCCGCGGCCGCCTGGGGCGCGTCCCCGGCCGGGCGCGGAGCCGGTTCCCCCGCGGCCACGACCCACTGCCGCGCGGCCAGCACGGCCAGAAAGCCGATCAAGGCCAGGCTCAACCACGCGCTACGGGTCATCGGGCCCTCGGGTGATGAGGGACGAGGGGCGGCCCAGAGGACTGGCCTCGACGACCTCGTCGCCGCGCACCAGGCGTCCCTGATAGGGCCGCGCGCCGGCCTGGGCCACCCAGCCGCCCAGATTGAAGGGCACGGGGCCGTCCGCGGCCATCCATTCGCCGTTGTATTTGCGCGCCAGATGGATGTGCGTGCCCGTGCTGATGCCGCCCTCGCACGAAGGATGCCCCAGCGGGTCGCCCTGCTGCACCCGATAGCCCACCTGCACCCGCCGCCCCTCGCTGGCGATGTGCAGGTAGAGCACATTCCAGCCCGTCTGCTCCCGTCCGTCGCCGTCCAGGTCGAGCACCACGATGCCGGGCTCGGAGCGTACCACCACCCCGTCGGCCACGGCCAGCACCCAATAGCGGCTCACCCGACACTGGGGACCGCCCTCTCGGGCCGGGGCCAGATCCAGCGCGGCCAGCGATCCCACCGGACCATACGCGCCGTGAGGCCCGCTGGTCAGGCTCCACCACTGGCCGCGGGCAAAGGGCAGGATGAAGGCCGGCTGGCGCAGGTCAGGGGGATAGAGGGGCTCGGCCCAGCGGGCCCGTTCCCACGGGTCGCCGAAGGTGGCCGTGTAGAACGCGGGGAAGCCCTGCGCGTGGGTGGGGTCCAGGGTGGCGGCCCACTGGTCCGGAGGCAGCAGTTGGGCGAAGAAGACCATCAGGGCCACGGTGCCCGCGTTGAGGGTCGGATCCAGGCGCAGGCGGGTGCCGTCCGCGAAGGTGATTTCGGTGAGCCAGCCCTCCCGCCAGCCGTAGTATCCCACCGCGAGTTGGTTGGCGGCCCAGGTCAGGGCGCGGGAGAGGCGTCCGTGGGCTTTGCTCTGAGGGCGCAGGAAGGGATTGTCTCGGGCCGCGGCCGTGGGCTGGCCGAAGACCCAGCCGCTGCGATACTCCAGCAGGGCCAGCAGCAGCCGGGGGTTCAGGCTGTAGTTGCGGGCGATGTAGGCCACCAGTTGGCCGCCATCCAGCGTGCCGGGGGTGGGCAGATATTCCTCGTAGGTCGCCAGCGCGCCTCCGGCCTGCTGCACGAAATCCTCGGTCGCGAAATCCACGGTGGAGGGCGAATAGACCACCTCGCTGTCGGGCAGCAGCCGTTGCGCGGGGGTCTGGCCCTGCACCGCGCCGGGAGGGATCCACAACTCCAGCCCCGGCGGGAGGAAGCCCCGCTCGGGCAGGTCGCGGCCGTCCAACCGGCGGATGGCTTCCGCGGGCACGCCAAAGCGCACCGCGAGCACGGCCAGGGTGTCGCCGGCCTGGGTGACATAGGTCTGGCCGCCATCTTGCAGCGCGGGCGTGGCCGCGGCCGCGGGCGTGGCCGGAGGGGCCTGGGCCGTGGTCGGCAGGTCGTGGGTGGGCAGTGCCGTGACGCGCAACGCGGACCCGGACGCGTCGCGCGTCCATG
>JAADEN010000123.1 GCA_013153375.1 Chloroflexota bacterium
CACCTGCGGGCCAGCGGCGCGTGGCAGCGCCACGACGCGGCCCGCCTGCAAAACGCGCTGGAGGACGCGCTGCGCGCCGCGCTGTGGCAGCGCTGGCGGGAGCGCGTGCCTCAGGCCACCTACGACGCGGTGCTGGACGCGCTGCAACGCCGCGAAATCTCGCCCGCGGACGCGGTGCAACGCCTGCTCGCGGCCGCGCCCCCCGACGCGTAGGAGGTGCTCATGTTCTACACCCCTCGTTTGCGCCTGCGCGCGGTCGAGCCCGAGGACCTGGAGCAGGCCTGGGAGTGGGTCAACGACCCCGAGGTGCATCAATTCATCACCACCACCTGGCCCCTCTCGCACCAGGACGAGGTCGAATGGCTGGAGCGCCAGCGCCGACTTCCGCTGTGGCAGCGCCCCCTCAGTTTGGAGGCCCGCACCGACGAGGGCTGGCGGCTCATCGGCAACGCGGCCCTGGTGCGCATTGAATGGCCGCACCGCTGGGCCGAACTGGCCATCATGCTGGGGGACAAAGCCTTTTGGGGCCAGGGCTACGGCACCGAGGCCGTGCAGGCCCTGACCGGCATCGCGTTCGACATCCTCAACCTGCACCGGGTGCAACTGGAAGTGTACGAGTACAACGCCCGGGCCCGCCGGGCCTACGAGAAGGCCGGCTTTCGCCTGGAAGGCCGACGCCGCGAAGCCATCTTCTACCGCGGCGCGTACCACGATTCCCTGCTCATGGCCGTGCTGCGCGCGGAGTGGACGCCGCCCGAGTGGTGGCGCACCTGGCCCTACCCCGGCGCGGCCGCGGGCCACGGCATCACGGAGCGCCCCGCAACGCCGCGTTGACCCGCGCAACGCGGCGGACGCGGCCGTGCGCAACTCAAACTCAGGAGTCTGACCATGATTCGTCGTCTCTGGTGGCTCGTCGTGCCTCTGCTGGCCCTGCTGCTGAGCGGATGCTGCCAAGACATCGCGGCGCCGCAAACCGACGGCTATCGCCTGCTGCACACGCCGGTGGGCGCGACCGCGCCGCCGACCGGCCCGAGCGTGGCCGCGCCCCAGGTGCCGAATCTGCTGCCGCCGGTGAACCCCGCGGACTACACGGGCGACATCATCGTGGCCGGCAGTTCCACCGTCTATCCCCTGGCCGAGCGCATGGCCGAGCGTTTTCAAGAGGAAGGCTTCCGCGGCCAGATCACCATTGACTCCATCGGCTCGGGCGCGGGTTTCGAGCGCTTCTGCGTCAGCGGCGAGACCGACATCTCCAACGCGTCCCGGCCCATCAAAGACAGCGAACGCGAGGCCTGCCGCGCCATCGGCCGCGAGCCCGTCGAGTTTCGCGTCGGCACCGACGGCCTGGCGGTGGTCGTGGCGCGCGACAACGACTTCGTGGACAACCTCACCCTGGACGAACTGGCTCGGGTCTTCTCCTCGGCCCGCACCTGGGCCGACATCCGCCCCGAATGGCCCGCGGAGCCCATTCAGCGTTACATCCCCGGCACCGACTCGGGCACCTTCGACTTCTTCGTCGAGGTCGTGTTCGACAAGAACGAAGAACCCATCCTGACCGCGGACAACCTGCAAATGTCCGAGGACGACAATGTGCTGGTGCAGGGCATCGAGGGTTCGCCGTACGCCATCGGTTTCTTCGGCTACGCCTACTACGAGGAGAACGCGGACAAACTGCGGCCCGTGGCCATCGAGGGCGTGCTGCCCAACGCGGCCACCGTCGAGGCCGGGCAATATCCCCTCGCGCGGCCCCTGCTCATCTACTCCGCGCCCAGCATCATGCAGCGCAAACCTCAAGTGGCCGCGTTCATCAACTTCTTCCTCACCCATGTGAACGAAGAGATCGTGGATGTGGGCTACTTTCCGGCCAGCGCGGAAGCCCTGGAGCAATCCATGCACAACTGGCTGCGCGCCATGGGGATGGAGCCCTAAGCGCGCCGCGGCGGTCTTGTGATGCCATGCACAAAGGGCCGCGTTTGCGATATAATCGGCCCAGCACGCGCCCGCCGCATCACGAGGGAGACGCCATGCCTGTCCCCACCCCGACTTCGGCCGAAGACGACATCGCAGCCCGACTCCGCAGTCGGCCCCGGCGTTTCGAGGCCTTCATCCGCTGGACTTTGTTCCTCGCGGCCGCTCTGTCCATCTTCACCACCATCGGCATCGTGTACGAACTGGGCCGCGAGTCGCTCAATTTCTTCACCCGCCAACTTTGGGAAGACACCAACAAACAACTGGCCGCCGCGGTGGGGCCGACCGACACGGTGTTGCCCGTGACCCGCAGCGGCGCGGCCCTGCACCCGGACGACACCATTCGCGTCGAAGAGGAGGTCATGCGCGTGCTGGCCGTCGAGCCCACCGCGCTGACCGTGGCCCGCGGGCAGCAAGGCACCCCGGCCACGACCCACGCCGCGGGCCTGGACATCTACCGCGGCACGCGCGTCAGCCTGGTGGAGTTCTTCACCGGCACCCAGTGGGCCCCGCAAATCGGCAAGTTCGGCATGTTGCCGCTGCTCAACGCCACCCTCATCGTCACGGCCATCGCCATGATCGTGGCCCTCCCCTTGGGGTTGGGCATCGCCATCTACCTGAGCGAATACGCCTCCGACCGGGCCCGGCGGCTGCTCAAGCCCACGCTGGAGATCCTGGCCGGCGTGCCCACCGTGGTCTATGGCTACTTCGCGCTCACCCTGGTCACCCCCTTGCTGCGGGCCATCTTCGGCAAGGATGTGGTGGAAGTGTACAACATGGCCTCCGCGGGCATCGTCATCGGCATCCTGGTCATCCCTTTGGTGAGTTCCATGAGCGAGGACGCGCTGAGCGCGGTGCCCCAATCCCTGCGGCACGCGGCCTACGCGCTGGGCGCGACCAAACTGGAGACCGCGCTGCAAGTGGTGGTGCCGGCCGCGTTCTCGGGCATCGCGGCGGCCTTCATCGTGGCCATCTCCCGGGCCATCGGCGAGACCATGATCGTGGCCCTGGCCGCGGGCGCGGGCCCGAACTTCACTTTCAATCCCTTCGAGGCCGCGGAGACCATCACCGGCCACATCGTGCGCATCAGCAGCGGCGACTTGTCCTACGATTCCATCGACTACAACAGCATCTTCGCGCTGGGGCTGGTGCTGTTCTTCATGACCCTGACCCTCAACATCATCAGCCAGCGCGTGGTGCGCAAGTTCCGGCAGGTGTACGATTAGCAAGGGCGGTGCGGCGCCTCACGGACCGCCGCCCGCGTAGGAAGCGAACACGATGAAGACCAACGGGGCCGAAGACTTGTTCCAACCCAATCTGCCACGGCGGCATCGCATCGGGCGCTGGGGGCTGATCCTGTTCCAGATCTCCACCCTGGTGGGCATCGTGGTGCTCACCGCGCTGGTGCTCAATGTGCTCAACCGGACTTTCGGCTATGTGGCCATGACCTATCAAGTGCCGCCTGAGGCCCTGAGCATCAACGGCATCCCGGTGGAGCGCCTGCACCCTCTGGATCTGGCCTATCTGCTGCGTCAGCACCTGCCCCCCGATTTGCTGGCCCGGCTGGAGAGCGAAGGCCCGCTGGAGCAGCGCGACCGGCGGGAACTGCTGGATCTGCTCACCACCAAGGTCATGCGGCCCAAAGTGCTCGAGACCTGGACCCTGGCCCAGTCCATCTTTTGCCGCCAGGCCATCCAGACCCGGGTGGAACGGCTGTATCCCGACGCGCGGCTGGTCTTCCGCTCGTGGCTCACGCCCGAATTCCTGA
The DNA here is from genome assembly GCA_013153375.1 of Chloroflexota bacterium. Lineage (GTDB taxonomy): Bacteria > Chloroflexota > Anaerolineae > Anaerolineales > DRMV01 > JAADEN01. The sequence continues at coordinate 3,737 of JAADEN010000123.1, forward strand.
CCCGGCCCCAGTCCTCGCGGCCCGAGTTCGCGGGGGTGCGCACCGCGGTGCTGGGCTCGCTGTGGGTGGTGGCCATCACCATCGCGTTCGCGTTTCCCATCGGCGTGGGCACGGCCATCTACCTGGAAGAATACGCCAAGGGCAAGGACACCTGGGTGAACCGCATCATCCAGACCAACATCAACAACCTGGCCGGAGTGCCGTCCATCATCTACGGCATTCTGGGGCTGGCCATCTTCGTGCGGGCCCTGGCGCCGCTGACCAGCGGCGCGATCTTCGGCCTGGTGCCCGAAGGCGCCACGGCCAACGGACGCACCATCCTGTCCGCGGGGCTGACCCTGGGCCTGCTCATCCTGCCCATCATCATCATCAACTCGCAGGAGGCCATCCGCGCGGTGCCCAAATCCCTGCGCCTGGCCAGTTACGCGTTGGGCGCGACCCAATGGCAAACCATCTGGCACCATGTGCTGCCCAGCGCCATGCCCGGTATCCTCACGGGCACCATTTTGGCCATGTCCCGGGCCATCGGCGAGACCGCGCCCCTCATCGTGGTGGGCGCGTCCACCTTCATCACCGTGGACCCCACGGGCCCCTTCTCCAAGTTCACCACCCTGCCCATTCAAATCTACCAGTGGACCGCGCGGCCCCAGGATGTGTTCCGCCACCTGGCCGCGGCGGCCATCATCGTGCTGCTGGTGATGCTGCTGGCCTTGAACGCCACGGCCATCATCCTGCGCAACCGTTATGCCAAGCGGAGAGGCTGACCATGACGCACCCGCCCGGTTCGGAGCCCATTGCCATCGAAGCCCGCCATCTGAGCGTCTATTACGGCGACTTTCGGGCCATCGAAGACATCAACCTGCCCATCTACCGCAACAAGGTCACGGCCATCATCGGCCCCTCAGGCTGCGGCAAGAGCACGCTGCTGCGCTCTTTCAACCGCATGAACGAACTCATGCCCAATGTGCGCACCGAGGGCCAGGTGCTCTACCACGGCAAGAACATCTACGACCCCGATGTGGATCCCGTCGAAGTGCGCCGCCGCATCGGCATGGTCTTCCAGAAGCCCAACCCCTTCCCCAAGAGCATCTACGAGAATGTGGCCTGGGGCCTGCGCATCAACGGTTTCAAGGGCAGCAAGGCCGACATGGACGCGTGGGTGGAGGAAGCCTTGCGGGCCGCGGCCCTGTGGGACGAGGTCAAGGACAAACTACACCAGAGCGGGCTCTCGCTGTCGGGCGGCCAGCAGCAACGGCTGTGCATCGCCCGGGCCATCGCGGTGCGGCCCGAGATCATCCTCATGGACGAGCCCACCTCCGCGCTGGACCCCATCGCGACGCTGCGCATCGAAGATTTGATTCGCGAGTTGGCCGAACATTACACCATCCTCATCGTGACCCACAACATGCAGCAAGCCGGCCGGGTCTCCGACTACACCGCGTTCATGCTGATGAACGAACGGCGGGCCGGCATCCTGGTGGAATACGACGAGACCCGGGTCATCTTCACCAACCCCAAGGACAAGCGCACCGAGGCCTACATCACCGGGCGCTTCGGCTAAGAGGCGCGCCGGGACGCGGCCAGCCACTCCCGCACCGCGGCGGCCTGGTGGGCGGTCACCAGCCCCTGGGCCTCCCAAAAATCCAGCAGCGCGCCCAGGCCGAACACCGCGTGCAAGCGCAGGCCGGCCGCGGCCAGGGTCTCGGCCGCGCCGCTTTCCCGATCCACCAGCACCACCACATCGCGCGCGGTCAGGCCCACGGCCCGCACCTTCTCCAGGGCCTCCAGTTTCGAGCCGCCCGTGGTGGCCAAATCGTCCAGCAGCACCACCCGCTCGCCGGGCCGGTACGGGCCCTCCACCAGGGCCCGGGTGCCGTAAGCCTTGACCTCCTTGCGCGGGTACACCACGGGCCAGCCGCCCTCCAGGGCCACGGCCGCGGCCAGGGGCAGCGCGGCGTAAGGCAGCGCGGCGATGCGGTCGAAGGTCAGCCCGCGCAGCAGCCGGGCGTAGGCCCGAGCCACGGCCCGCAGCAAATCGGGATGCCCCACCACCTGCCGCAGGTCAATGTATATGGGCGACTCGAGCCCCGACTTGAGGGTGAAGCGCCCGAAGCGCACCAGCCCGCGGCGCACCAGGTCCGCGGCCAGGGACCGGGTGTCGGGGTCCCAGGTGTGCCAGGTTGGGGGGACGGGCTCCGCGCGGGCCGGCGCGCGCCGAGCGGCCAGGGCAGCATCCCGGGCCCGGCGCA
>JAADEN010000179.1 GCA_013153375.1 Chloroflexota bacterium
GGCCGCGTCCTCGCCCTGCGTCCGGGCCCGCGCGGCGACGCGACCGCCCCGAAAAGGACCGCGGGTGGTCGCGCGGCGCTTCCCCGAGGCTGGGACGCCCCGCGCGGCTCAACTCGCGCCAGGGCCGGGCCGCGAGTTCACCGCCCGGCGGCCATGACACCCGTCCTATGGCGCGCGTGATATAATGGCCTCACCTTCCCCTGGAGGACAGCCAGCATGGACTTCCAACTCACCGACGAACACCGCATGGTGCAGCAAATGGTGCGCGACTTCGCCCAAAAAGAGGTCGCGCCCAAGGTGAAGGAGTACGACCGCAAGCACGAGCCCATCCCCGGCGTGCTGGAGCGCATGGGCGAACTGGGCATCCTGGGCATCAGCATCCCCGTCAAGTACGGCGGCCAGGGCATGGACTACATCTCCCTGGGCCTGGTGAGCGAAGAACTGGAATATGTGGATTCCACCCTGCGGGTGGTCATGTCGGTGCACATGGGCCTGTGCGCGTTGAGCATCTTGCACTGGGGCACCGAGGAGCAGAAGCAGAAGTTCCTGGTGCCGCTGGCCAGGGGCGAAAAGGTGGGCGCGGGCGCGTTCACCGAGCCGGGCCACGGCTCCGACTTCGCCCGCATTCAGGGCACCGCGCGCCGCGAGGGCGATGTGTACATCCTCAACGGCGAGAAGATGTGGATCTCCCTGGCCACCAAAGCCGACTACGCGCTGGTCACCATGCGCACCGACCCCCACGCGGACCCGCCCCACCGGGGCCTGACCACCTTCATCGTGGACCTGCACAGCCCCGGCGTGACCCGCGGCGACATCAAGGGCAAACTGGGCGTGCGGGCCGGTTCCACGGGCTGGATCGCGTTCCAGAATGTGGAAGTGCCCGTGGAGAACCGCATCGGCGAAGAGGGCGAGGGCTTCAAGGTGACCATGTCCGCGTTCGACCGGGGCCGCTACACCGTGGGCGCGGGCGCGGCCGGGCTCATCCGGGCCGCGCTGGACGCCAGCGTGGCCTACGCGCGCGAGCGCCGCACCTTCGGCAAGCCCATCGGCCAGCACCAACTCATCAAGCAGAAGATCGCCCAAATGGCTCGGGACTACGAAATCACCCGCCTGCTCTATCTGCAAACGGGCTGGCTGATGAACCAGGGCAAACGCTTCACCCGCCAGGCCTCGCTGACCAAGTGGTTCGGCACCGAGGCCGCGTTCCGGGCCGCGCACGAGGCCATCCAGGTCCACGGCGCGTACGGCTACAGCGACGAGTACGATGTGGAACGCTTCTTCCGCAACAGCCGCGGCGCGCTGATCTACGAAGGTTCCAGCGAGATCCAGACCTTGATTCAGGCCGATTACGCGCTGGGCTATCGCTACGACAAGCCCCTGCGCAAGGAATTGCCCCCCTATGACCCGGAGGCGTGGTTGGCCGAATGACCCCGGGCCGCGCCGCGCCCGGAGGCGTCCAACCACCACCCTGATTTCTCTAAAAGGAGGTGTGCCTTGAAGATCGTCGTTCCCGTCAAAGTGGTTCCCGACACCGCGGCCACCCTCAAGGTCGAGGATGGCCGGGTGACCTGGGGCGACGCGCCGCTGGTGCTCAACCCCTGGGACGAGTTCGCGGTGGAGGCCGCGCTGCAAACCGTGGAGCAGCACGGCGGCACCGTGACCGTCATCAGCATGGGCGACGAGAGCGCGCTGGAGGCCATCCGCAAGGCCCTGGCCATGGGCGCCAAAGAGGCCGTGCGCATCTACGACGACGCGCTGGCCGGCGCGGATGTGCGGGTCACCGCGCAGGTGCTGGCCGCCGCGGTGCGCAAAATGGGGGATGTGGACATGGTCTTCTTCGGCCGGCAGGCCGTGGATGGCGACACGGGCCTCACGCCCATGTACACCGCTCGCGCGCTGGGCTGGCCCTTCGTCGGCCTGGTGAGCGCGTTCACCGAAATGGATCCCGCGGGCCGCACCTTCGCCGCGGAGCGCAGCGTGGGCGAGGCCAAGCAGACCATCCAGGCGCCCATGCCCGCGGTGGTCACCATCGCCAAGGAGTTCGCGGAGCCCCGCTACCCGTCCTTCATGGGCATCCGCAAGGCTTCCCGGGCCAAGGTGCCCGTGTGGAGCCTGGCCGACCTGGGCCTGGACGCGCCCGCGGCCAAAGTGCGCTGGCCCGAGATCACCATGCCGCCCAAACGGGAGGTCAAGGTGGAATTCATCGAGGGCGCGACGCCGCGGGAGATCGCGGAGAAGTTGGTGGACAAACTCATCGAGGCCAAGGTGCTGTAAGGAGGCGGGGTCATGAGCAAGATTGCCGTTTATGTGGATCACTTCGGCGGCAAAGCGGCCGCCGCGTCGTGGGAAGCCCTGACCGCGGCCCAGACTTTGGCCCAGGGCCTGGGCGGCGAAGTGGTGGCCGTGGTGCTGGGCCAGGGCGTGGACGCGCTGGCCCAGGAGGCCGCGGCCCGCGGGCCCAAGGCCGTGCTGGTGGCCGACGACCCCGCGCTGGCCGAGTATGTGCCCGACGCGTACGCGGACACTCTGGTGGCCCTCACCCCCGCGCACGACATCGCGGTGTGGGTCTTCCCCACCACCATGCGGGGCCGGGAGTTGGCCGGCCTGACCGCGGCGGGCCTGGATGTGGGCGCGCTGCCCGATGTGACCGACCTGGCCGTGGAGGACGGCAAGATCGTGGCCATCCGGCCCGTGTACGCGGGCAAACTGCTGGCCAAGGTCGAGACCGAACCGCCCGCGGTGGTCACCACCCGGGTGCGGGCCTTCCCCGCGGCCGAGGCCGGTGAGGCTACGGCCGAGATCGTATCCGTGCCCGCGCAGGTCAGCGACACGGCCCAGGCCGTCAAATCCCTGGGCTTCAGCCAGGCCGCGGGGGGCGTGAGCCTGACCGAGGCGTCCATCATTGTCTCGGGCGGCCGGGGCGTGGCCAACACCGACAAGGTGCCCGGCGACGAGAAGGAGAAGGCCCAGAAGGGCTTCGAAATGCTGGGCGAACTGGCCCGCCTGCTGGGCGGCGCGCTGGGCGCCAGCCGGGCCGCGGTGGACGCGGGCTACATCTCCTACGACCACCAGGTGGGCCAGACGGGCAAGGTGGTCTCGCCCGACCTGTACATCGCGTGCGGCATCTCGGGCGCGATCCAGCACCTGGCCGGGATGCGCACCAGCAAGGTCATCGTGGCCATCAACACCGACCCCGAAGCGCCCATCTTCAAGGTGGCCCGCTACGGCGTGGTGGCCGACCTGTGGGATGTGGTGCCCGAACTCATCCAGGTGGTCAAGGAGCGCGGTCTGGCCAAAGAGCAGGCGTAGCCGCCCGCTCCTTTCCTTCCCTCAGCAACAAGTTGCAGGCGCGGGCTCGCGAGGCCCGCGCCTGCTGGTCTTCCGCACGGTGCAGGCCCTGCGGTCTGGATCACACCCCGGGCACGCCTTCCCATTGGGCGTGGATGCCGTAGGGGGCCAGGGCCTCCAGCAGGGGGCCGGGCGGCAGGTGCTGCAAGGGCGAGAGCAGGCCCCGGGCGCGCACCCGGCCCGTGGCCAGCAGCAGCGCGGCCGCGGCCGCGGTGAAGCCCACGGTGCGCTGCATGGCCAGCAGGCCCGTGTCCAGGTCGCGGTAGTCCAGAATCTGGGCCGCGCGGCGCACGGGCCGGCCCTGGGTCTCGCCCTCCACCTCCACCCGCACCAGCGCGATGTCCCGCTCGTGGGGCGCGTAGCGCAGGCGAGGCTCCAGCAGAGCCTGCAGGAAGCGGGCCGGGGCCACGCGCGCGCCGTCCACGGTCACGGGCTCGGGGTCGAGGAAGCCCAGTTCCACCCAAGCCCGCCACAGCGCGCAGTGGCCGGGCCAGCGCAACGAGTAGCGCCCCGCGGTGCACACCTCGTGCAGGCCCAGCCGCGCCAGATAGCGGGTCACATCGCCGTTGGGGTAGGCCTCCAGTTCGGCCAGGTCGGGCACGGTGTAGCGGAAGCAGTGCTCGGCGCGGAACAGCGCGTCCGCGGGGATGTCCACCGCGCGGCCGTGCTGCACGATGCGGGCCGGGCGGCGGTACGCGGCCAGCACCCCGGCGAAGGTCCACGAAATCTTGTAGTGCAAAGGCGGCGTCGCGGCCGCGGGCTCGGGGATGCCCGCACCGAACACCCGCCACAGCCGCACCCGCTCCAGGCCCTCCAGCAGCACCCGGGAGAGGACCAGATCCAGGCCGGGGTCGAGCCCGGCCTCGGGCAGCAGGGCCACGCCCTGCCGCGCGGCCTGTTGGCCCAGGGCCGTGAACTCGGGCAGGGGGTACGACGCATCCACATAGTGCACCCCGCGCGCCACCGCTTCCCGGGCCAAAGCCAGGCGCACCGCGGGCGGCGTCAGGCCGATGACCACGGCCACGGGGTCGTCCCAGGCCGGGGCCAGAGCCGCGGCGTCGGACGCGTCCGCGCGCAGAGGGCGCAGTTTGGGCGAGGGGTAGCGTTCCTGCAGCGCGGTCAGCGCGTCCGCGCGCGGGTCGGCCACCCACACCCGGGCCACTTCGGGCCGCGCCAGCAGGAAGTGCACAGCCGCGATGCCTTGCAGGCCCGCGCCGGCAACCAGAACGGCAAGGTCGGACATGGGAGCCTCCGAAGAGTGGGGAGTGGGAAGTGGAGAGTGGGCAGCAGGTCGTCGGTAGTCGTCAGTCGTCAGGTGCGCACGCGCCACAGGTAGAGCCGGTACAGCAGGGAGCGATAGACCCGATCCCAGGGGCCCGCGGCGCGGCGCACCTGGCCGCCAAAGCCGCGCTTGAAGCGGTACACGCCCCACAGGCCGTCCCGACGGCGGGTGAACTGGGCCTCCAGGTCGGCCTCGTCCGCGTCGGGCACGCCCCAAAGGTCGTATTCCTCCGCGCCGTGGGCCCTGGCCCAACGCATGGCTTCCCACTGCAACAGATAAGTGGGCATGCGGTTGCGATGCCGGTTGGACGACGCGCCGTAGAAGTACCACGCCCGCCGGCCCCGCCGAAAGACCATGAGCGCGGCCAGGGGCTCGCCCTGGTACTCGGCCACCAGCAGTTCGGCCTCGCGCCGGGGGTGGAACAACGCGTAAGCCCGCCGATAATACGCGGCCGGGTGCAGGGGGAACCCGTCCCGTTGGGCCGTGGTCTGCAGCAGCGCGTAGAAGCCGTCGAGATCGTCCCAGGGCCGCACGGTCACGCCCTTGCGCGCGGCCAGGCGGATGTTGTAGCGGGTCTTCTGCTTCATGCGGGCCAGGATGGTCTCTTCGTCGGGCCGCAGGTCCACCACGATGGTGCGGGGCGGCTGCACGCTGTGGGGCGAGACGCGGAAGCCCGGCGGCGGGGCGGGGGCCTCCTCCTGCCAGGCGTCGGGCTCGACTTTGAGGAACACGGCCCGGCGGGCCCGCGCGTGCGCGTCGATGGCCGCCCACAGCGCCGCTGAAGGCGGCCCCACGGGGCCTTTGGGCACATAACCCAGATGGAAGCCCAGGGGCAGGGGCCGCCACAGCACCAGCGCGCCGCTTTCGCCCACGATGAAGGGCGTGGCCTGCCAGCCGAACTCGGACTTGAGTTGGGCCCAGGGCCGGGTTTGCAGCAGGTGCGCGTCGGGGTGTTGGGCCAGGAACGCGTCCCACGCGTCCCACGAAACGGGGACGAGATCAGTCATGCCAGGTCTCCCAAATGCGGCGCAGCGTGGCGGCGGGCACGGTCACGCCGGTGTGCACCTGCCCCACGGCCACGGGCAGGGCGAAGCGCACCTGCCGCCCGCGGCGCTTCTTGTCGTGTTGCAGCGCGCGGTGGAACGCGTCCCAATCCACGGCCGCGGGGATGCGGGTGGGCAGGCCCAGGCCGCGAACCCAGGCTGCGACCTGCTGCGGCCATTCGCGCGGGGCCAGGCCCAGGGCCGCGGCCAGCGCGGCCTCCACCACCAGGCCCACGGCCACGGCCGCGCCGTGGGGGTAGGTGTAGTCCAGCGCAGCTT